>SCUG01000351.1 GCA_004297645.1 Saprospiraceae bacterium
ATCTCCAGCATCGAAGCGGGAGGCGCAGGCATGCTCATCTGGGATTTTTCGGCCCTGGCCAACCATGAAGAAAGCACTTTTACTTTTGAAAATGCCGCCAACACGCCATACGGCAGCTTTTTCCCCACAGCCAATCTGGCCGTTGAGCAGGACACCCTCGGCTGGCTGTATTTCGCCCTCGACAACCAAAGCCTTCGCATTGTGGGCACTTATGCCCATGTGCAGTACGACACACTCGAATTAGAAGTGGGGTTCACTCTTTCACCAGAGCAAAGCATCATTCGGTTCCCCGCCACCTACGGCGATGAATACACAGAACTCATCAAACGCAGCCTCCAGATTCCGGGCAGCCTGATAGGCTTTCCGGTGGACAGTGTGAAAATCGTCACCACCGTCAACCACCATGTGAACATAGACGCTTATGGCCCCGTGACCACACCGAACAACACCTATGAATGTCTCCGCTCGACGGAGACGGATATTTCCATTGACAGCACGTTCATCAAGTTCGCTGGGGTTTGGCAGTTTGCCGAAGGCAGCCAACCAGACACCGCTATAAATTACAACTGGTGGACCAACCAAAACGGCCTCGGCTTCCCGGTCGTCAACATTGACCTCCAGGCCGCCAATGGCACTCGCACCGCCACCTGGCTCAAGGAATTCGTGACGCCCGCAGCAGAAATACTACCAGCACCAACAAGCCTTCGGGCTTACCCCAACCCCACCTCCGGGCAGCTCTCGGTTGAATTGCAATCAGCGACGAAGGGCAGCCTGTCTTTGTATGGAGTAAACGGAAAGGAATTGTTGTCGAAGCCCATCGGGCAGCAGGTAGAAACTCTCGATGTATCAGGACTTCCGGCGGGCCATTACATTCTGATTTTGAAAAACTCAACGGGCCGCACAACAGGCTCGCAGCAAGTTGAAATCGCACGATGAGAGTTGCCGCACAGGAAAAATAAACCATTGCGTAGTTTTAGGAAGGGCGGGCGGAAGGTTCAAGAGCATACGGCCGCCCTTCCTTATTTTGGTATAATTCTTGGCTAAAGGATGGTTGCACATCCTCCCTCAATTTCACTTTTTCGTTCCTCTTCCCCCTTTCATTTTGTAGTTCGATAGCACCTCAGCCCGCTGAAATCCAGCGAGTTTTATTGAGGTTTAAAAAAGCAAAAACTTGGACAGATGCCACGCCAGAAGCTCGTATTCCGCGAGTTATTCTTCCTTACCATCTTCCATATTCAAGGCAAAAAGTCCAGCAATTTCTGAGTCGCACCAGAAATTTTGGCTGAGGGAAAATGTCACACTCGCAAAGTCGTCCTCTGCCGTTAGCACGGGATTTTTGACAAACAGGGAAGCCCGGCAACTTCCCACAGGGTTTGTCCGGCGATGCGAGTTTTAAAAAAATGCCTCGTCCCGGAATGGTGATTTTCATGATTTCGGCAAGAGCGATAAAGCTCCGGGATGAACATTTGAGATTTCACAAAAACCGCATCCCCCGCCGCAAAAACTATGGCTTTCTTTACACCAACTTGGAAAAAAGCAATTCTGCTTGCAACTCCACTTCTTTTTTGCCTAACCAGCGAATGGAAAGAAGTCTTTTCTTTTTCCATTTATCCCTTCGGCGTTTCACCATCCGAGAGTGAAAATTCTGATGTTTCAGCAGCGAGAGCTGACCCACCAGCGGCCGTCCGCGAAAACTGCGTGGAAGAAATGCCCGTGACCAGCATGGAAATCATCCCGTCCGGTTCCTACATTATCAATATGGGGGTGCAGCCCCAAACGACGGGCAATGCGCTTAAACCCTACGGCCTGATTTACGAGCTACTCCACGACTACAACATCCCCATCAAATGGGCCATCAATCCCGGAAAGCCGAAAGACGGCGTGGATTTCAATTATAACGGCACGGATTACAAAGGCGGCCCTTTCATCATTTTAGCGGAATACCGTACGGCCGCCATCAACAACATCATCTCTTCGTGGGAAGCGCAGGGTGTGGTGGGCCTTACAACAACCTCCGATTTTCAGGCTCCTATAAACCGCACTATCAACTACTCCATGAATTGGACGCTGGACCTCCAGAATGGCGCCATTGCTGAGAAATACCTCATTGCGGCGGGTATTCCTTCAACAGCCTACAACTGGACACTTCCGGGCGACCTGAATTGTTGCAACGACGTATTTGTAATACCCCACGCTGACCCAGATTGGGCCAATCACAACAACCTGCTTTTTTGGAACGACAGTGAGGCAAATGGTGGTTGCGGCGGAGCAATATGGGCAGGGTGTAAGGCGGTGAGTGAACTGGAAAATATTTACAACCCGTCGAATCCTGCCCAGCGTCTTAATTTTTTAATGCAAGATGCCGTGGCCCCAGCCACCAACCCGGCCGTGTGGGCCGATACCCACAACGATGGCTCCGGCACCTATCAGTACGCCCAGCACGACCACCCCATCATGCAGTTTATTGGGCCTTTGGATGGGTCTCAGGAAAACGGCGCAGAGCAGGTATATCTGCCCAAAAACAACTGGCGGCCCACGACCCTCATCGGGATTTGGGACAATAACCAAACGGACGTGCCGTCTCTGTCGCCAGGCCCTGCTGCCAAGTTGGCTTTTGGCCCGGCATTCGGCGACACCACCCGCGGTTATGTGGTGTACGAAGCTGCCCACAGATTGGACCAGGCATCGAACCCCGCAAACCTCGCCGCACAGCGGGCATTCCTGAATTTCAGCTTTATGGCCGCCGGCAGCAAAGCCATTCAGCCGCTCACCCTCGTGCCGGATGCGATGCAATCGGGGCAAGTGTACAACCTGACGAGCACCGTGACCGGTGGCACCGGAAATTATTTTTATTCCTGGACGACGACTTGTGGCGGCGGTACCTTTTCCCACCCCGACTCTGCCAATACCACCTTCACGGCGCCTGCCGTCAGCATCACCACCGAGTGTTACATAAAACTGACAGTGACCGATGATTGCGGTACGAGAACAGGGTTCAGTACTGTGCACGTCACGCTTACGCCGGAAGATTGCACCAACGGCATTGACGACGACAATGACGGCTACGTGGATTGCTTCGACACCGACTGCCCTTGCTATGTGCCATTCCATTGCGATGGCACTCACTACCACGTCGCGAAATTGCAAAACACGACAACAGGTGTGGGCACTGCCGGTGACTATATTTTGTACGAATTGCAGCAGTATCCCGTGCAACTGAATTACTTGGAAAACCTCACCACACAGGGCCTTACCGGCGACATCAGTTCGTTCGGTTACAATCCGGTGGACCGGTTTATCTACGCCACGGGGTTGCACGCACCGCATAAACTCTACCGCATCAACAGCAATTATGAGATAGCTCAATTGGGCACTATCACGGGCATTAGCCCCGACCATACGGAACTGGTGGGCGGCGATTTTCACGAAAACGGCTATTTCTACGTCATCGCCAGCAGGCTCACCGGCACCTTGAACCAAAAAATCTACAAAATAAACCTCAACACATTAGCCGCCACGGAAGTCGTAAATTTCAATACCTACCCCGGCATGAAAGACATGGCTTTCAACCCGGTGGATAAGAAATTTTATGGCTGGCGCACCGATGTACACAAACTCGCCGCCATCAATCCACTCAACTGGACCGTCACGAATATCGGTGCGGCCAACGCTGGTTTCGACGCCATGGAATCTACCTTTTTCACGCCACAAGGCAGGCTCCTTGGCTATGTGGACGATATCACCACTGGCGCGCCTTACACCGTCGAAACCTTGGTTTCCGTCAACACGGCGGATGGCACGGTCTCGGTAGCCGGCACGGGTGATGAGAGTGCAAGTAGCGACGGCTGTGGCTGCCCCTACCAGGTGAAACTGACGAAAGCCGGCCCTGCTTCGGCGGCCAATGGCTCGACGATTACCTATATTTTCAACATTTACAACCAAACCGGACAGGTGCTGAACAACCTGACCTTCACCGATTCGCTGCCAGCGAATTTCCATTTTTCCACCAATGCACATGGAATCTCCAGCGGGCTGAGCATCACCGGCACGACGAACACAAAACAAATAGCCAACCTTACCCTGAACAATGTGCTTTCCGGCACCAGCAGTTTCAGCATAGATGTGGACCTTCCCTCGTGCTTAGTGGGCGGCACGTCGCTGTCCAATCAGGCATGGCTCGAAGGCATGGGCAATGCTTCACCATTTTTGGCAAATAAAATAACCTCCGACGATGCCAACTCGGCGCAGATTGGCGACCCCACTGTCACGGCCATCGAATGCGTGGAAATTTGCAGCAACGGTCTCGATGACGATGGCAATGGTTTAGCCGATTGCGAAGACCCGCTTTGCACCGACGGGCCTGGTTGCAATTGCATACTTTTGGAAAACAGCGGCTTTGATGCCACCCTCTCGCAATGGACTAAATACGGCACCGTCTCTGCTACTACCGATGCTTTTGCCGGAGGCTGGGCCGCCCATATCTCAGGATTCTACGCTTATGTTACACAGATGCAAAGTGGCATAACCGCTGGGCAGGTTTATACGCTTTCTGCCTACGGCAAACGGGCTGGCTCGGTGTGGGCATCCACCATTGGCATTCGATTTTACAACAACTCCAACACGCTTTTGAGCGAAAACACCGTGAACGTTTCGGCTTCGGAATACACCCATTACGAAGTAAGTGCCACGGCCCCGGCCAATGCCACAAAGGTGCAGGTGTTCGCTCTCAAATTCGGAGGCGGAGCTTTGGACGTGGACGAATACTGCCTTGAAGAATACGTGACCGCCATCGGCGAGTGCATCCTTGTTCACAACGAGGGATTTGAGGACGGGCTGAACAACTGGCAGATTGCCGGAGGTACTGTCAGCAACACCACCGATGCCTATTCTGGCGCCTCGGCTGTAAAAATCGTTAGCAACGGCGCCCGGTTCTTTCAGCGCCTCGCAGTGGAAGTCGGCAAAACGTATCAACTAACGGCCTGGGCCAAAATTTATGGCCAACCCAGCTATGCCGAGCTGTCTTTAGTTTGGAAGGATATAAACAATAACACCATCATGAGTGTGGTGCAACCCATCCTTTTTTGGGACACGGAATACCGGCTTTTCACCCTGAAGGGTAAAGCCCCCGCCGGGGCGGTCTATGCCGAGGTGGGTGGATACAAAGAAGGTGGCTCTTCGCATATTCTCTTTGCCGACGACTTTTGTTTCAGCCAGGCCAGCCCGCTGGGCGGCAACGACTACGACCTCTTTTGCGGCTGTTCTGACAACATGGTGCCCAACGGCGGTTTTGAAGATTCTGACGTTTCGTCCTTCCCCTACTCTTTCGAGGGGATTCCCGCCTATGCCATCTCGCAGTTTGATGCCGCCATCGTAAAACCCTGGTACCCCGGAATCAGCTCGAATTACGCCTTTTACCTAAACGACGTATATGGCCAGGTGAACAACCCCGAAGGTGACCGTTTTTTGTGGTTGCCGAATAGCGGCGATTGTTGGGTTGCGGACATGGATTTCTCCAACAACCTCATCCTCGAAGACGGTCAGACCTACCGGTTTTGTTTTTACGCCGCCACCTGGGCCGAAAGCCTCGGCAGCAACGGCTTTCCAGACGGCGGCACCGAGCCTCAGCAACCCGGCATTCTCAACCTGGAGTTTTCTTTCGTCAGTGGGTTCAAGCCTGTGTTTGCCTGGGCTGTGCCTGCCAGCGAGAGTTTCAACAACCTGAGTTGGGAAAAATTAGAATACACTTTCACTTACAACATACAAGATCCCATTTCCAATTTTGTTTTCACCAATTCGAGGCCGGGCACGGGCATGGCCATAGATGGGGTTACCCTGTCCAAAGTAGTGTGCCCGCCCATCGTGGATTGTGGACCTGGCGGCTTATCCTTCGAACGCTGGGGAAATGTTTCGGGCAACAAAATCTTGGACCTGACAACGAGCAAGAACTACCCCAACAATTTTGATGAATCGGGCGTGCTGCTCTCATTCCAAGGCCCCGCCAACTACGACAACAACTATGGCACGCGGGTCTATGGCTACCTCATTCCGCCCGAAACAGGAAACTACCAGTTCAACCTCACCTGCGATGACTCCGGGAAGCTATTCCTGAGTACCGATGAGACCTTCGCCAACAAAGAACTTATCGCCGCCGTCTCCGGCCCGACCGGAATTACGGAACGCACAAAATACCCCGAACAAACATCGGCTACAATTTCGCTTATTGCGGGGCAAAAATACTATGTCGAACTCCTGCACAAAGACGGCAGCGGCAGCGACCATTTCCAGGTGTACTGGAAAACGCCCTCTAATAGTTCATGGCTCATCATCCCGGGCAGCGCCCTCTCCCCTATTTGCCACCCCGAAATTTGCTACAACAACCGCGATGATGATTTCGACGGGCTTACCGACTGCGAAGATGACGAGTGCGGCCCCATCCTCGTCGGCAATTTTTTTACCACCGATGAAAACTGCGGCTCTGGTGGCGGTGCCATAGACATCAGCCCGCTGGCCGCCGACCTGCCCCTGAGCTACCAGTGGTCGGACATGCCCGAAACGGCCTGGTGGACTTTCGAAGAATCACCCAACGACGTCTCCGGAAATGTCAACCACCCGAATGGTATAGCGGGCTATCCCATTTACTCTACCGATGCTGTGCAAGGGCGGTTTTCCGCTTATTTCAACGGCAGCACTTACATCCGTTACAGCGTGGACAATGGCTTCATGGAAAATGAATTCGAGAAGCTGACCGTTGCGATGTGGATTAAGCCAAGCGACCTAAACGGCATAAAAACGTTGTTTGATGAAGGTGGCTCAACCGGCGGAAAAGGTTTGGCCATACGTTTGACCAACAACGTCATCACCGCCGGAGTAAAAGATGGCAGCACGTTATTCAGCGACGCCAGCCATGTGCTCACCGGCGACGGATTGTGGCACCACGTGGCAGCCGTTTTCGACAAGGGTAAATTCACCGTGTACCTCGACGGAATAGCCAGCCCCACCATCACCACCAATTTTGACAAAGTAAAAAGCCACGGGAATAACGGTGGCATCGCAGCTCCCATCAGCGGCTCGGTGCTCAATAGCGGCAACACTTTTTACGTGGGTCTGATGGATGACGTGCGCTACTATCACAACAGGGCGCTGACTGCCAACCAGATTGCCGACCTCGCTGCCAACACGGGCGACAGAAGCAATCTGCTGGCCGGCAATTATTCCATCACCCTGTCTTCGGCGTCGGGCTGCACAACTACCGCTTCGATGAACATCGCCAGTTCCAGCAACTTCACCAACGGCGGCAGCATCAGTGGCGATGAGATTCAATGTTCGGCCACTTACGACGGGTCGGTCATTACCAGCCTTTCGCTGCCCAGCGGCGGCGGCAATGGTCCTACTGAATACAAATGGGAAAGCAGCACCAATGGCGGCACAACCTGGCTGCTTATTGACGGAGCGGCCGGAGCCACCTATGACCCACCCCTCATCGGTATTGAAACCCAGTACCGCCGGGGCAGCAGGCTCAGCCCATGCCTCGACTGGGTGTTTTCAAACACCATCACCAAATCTTTCACGCTCAACTTTACAAGTGCAGGTGCCCTTTCGGGCAATGAAAGCTCGTGCGGCGCTTTCGACCCCGCACCCATTACCAGCCTCTCTGGCCCCTCCGGTGGTGGTAGCGGAGCAACGGAATATACGTGGGAGCAGAGCCTCGATGACGGTGTAAGCTGGACCACCATAACGGGAGCCACCAATGCCACCTACGACCCGCCCGTCATCAGCCAAATTACCCAATACCGGCGCGGCGCCCGCAGGAATCCCTGCAACGAATTTCTATACACCCAACCGGTGCAAAAAACAGTGGTCACCCCGTTGACCGGGGCCGGGACAATCGTGGGCACGGAGAGTAGTTGCGGGGCCTTTGACCCCGACGTCAACGGCAGCAGTTCGGCACCCACTGGTGGCGAGGGGGGGGTGATTCAATACCAATGGCAAAAGAGTACCGATGGGGTAATTTGGGAAGATATATCCGGCGCCAATGCTGAAACCCACAACCCTACCACCGTCATCCAGACCACCCAATACCGCAGGGGTGCCCGGCGCTCACCCTGTGTGGACTTCATCTATTCGAATGTCATTTTCAAACACGTGGTGTCCAACTTCACAGCCGGAGGGTACCTCTCGGCCGATGAGGTGAATTGCGGCGGTTACGACCCCGCTACCATTGCGAGTTTGGCAGCGCCTTCGGGCGGAGAGGATGGCACCATCTATTACCGGTGGCAAAAAAGCACGAACGGCGGGAGCACCTGGATCACCATTTCCGGCGCAGCCACCGATACCTACGACCCCGGAATGATTGCTCAAACCACCCTGTACCGCAGGCAGGCTCAACGCTCGCCATGCGGGGCCTGGATTAACTCCAACACCATTACAAAGACGGTAAAACCGGTGCCTGTTTCCGTCATCGCGACGTACCCGGCAGACGACAACGGCTATCTGTGCGAGTTTAGCAATTACGAATTCAAGGCCACCGATGCAGGGCCGGAAGCTACGTACACCTGGAATTTCGGCAGCTTTGCCACACCGCAAACAGCGAATGGCATCGGGCCACATTCCGTCAGTTTCAACGTGCCTGCGACTACACCCTACACCGCTGTTTCTGCTATTCTGACGGTGACATTAGATGACTGTGCAGCAACAGACACACTCCCGTACAAAGTGCGGCCTCAAATAGTGGTGACCAACGTAGCTGCCACCGACCCCACGACCTGCAACGTCTCCGACGGCACCATCAGCGTGACAGCCAATTACCCGTCAGGGGCAGCAATAGAGGCGAGCATTGACGGCGGCACCACTTGGATTGCGCCGCCCTTCAACTACATGGCCCTGCCGGGCGGTATTTACGAATTGCATTTGCGATACGCCGGGCAGGAGTGCGAATTGCTGTGGGGCAATATCACCCTGACAGAGCCAACGAGCATTGTCCCCGGCATCCTGCTTTCCACCCTCGAAACCTGCGCAGGTAGCACTTTCACAGTCGAAGCTACCGTGCAGGGCGGCAGTGGTCCCTTTACCTACAATTGGAATTTCGGCGCAGCCGCAACACCTGCCACCGCCACAGGGCCTGGCCCGCACACAGTTTCTAATGGCAGTGGTGGGATAAAATCTATTTCGCTCAGCGTGCAAGACAGCTTCTGCTACGGCTACGTGGATACCACCATCACCATTGTTTCCAATTACACCAATGGCGGCAACATAGCCGGGGCCGAAGACTTGTGCGCCAATGTGCCGGGAGGCACCATCGCTTCTCTTTCGGCGCCTATTGGCGGTTTCGGCGGAGCCGGTGAATATCTTTGGGAAAAACGCGGGGAAGACGGCAACGGCGGCTGGCTGGCATGGACCGAAATAGCTGGAGCTGCGGCAGATACCCTTTCGCCAGGTATCATCCCTGTTTCGACGGAGTACCGGCGCAAAGCCCGGCGGACACCTTGTAGCTCCTGGGTTTATTCCAACGTCGTCCTCAAGCGGGTTGCCGGAGCGCCCGCACCTAACAGCGACCTTTATTCTTCGGCTTGTCCTGGTCTGTTTTATGCCAATAATGTTGCTGAAAACGACGCCAACTTAGCCAACCCGGTGTACTCCATTTTCAGGCTGCCCACCAATGGCACGCTGGACATGGACCCTGATGGAGAATTTATTTATACACCGAATTCAGCTTTTTGTGGCAGCGACCAGTTCGTTTACCAGGTGTGCAACAACGGCACGAGCTGCTGCGACACGGCCTCCGTCATCATTGACCTGGCGGATACCGAAGCGCCCATTTTGAATAACATACCCATTGGTGTCATCGTACATTGCGATGATGAAATTCCGCTGCCACCCATCGTAAACGCATGGGAAAACTGCCAGTCGGTTTCGCTGGTAATGAATGAAAGTTCCAACCAGGGCGCCGACAGTTGCTCGGTGTACAGTTTCGACCTCACGCGTATCTGGACGGCACAGGACTACTGCGGCAACAATGTGGCGGACCAACAAACCATCACCATTCTGGATGATACGGCACCGGATATTTACAGGATTTATACCCTGCCGAATGGCAAACGCATGGTAGCCGGGGTGATGGAGAATGTAACCCAACGATGGAAGACCATTCGGTTCCCCGTGCAGTTTGGTTCCAAACCCATCGTCTTTGCACAGGTGACGTCAAAAAACGACCCCGGCACTGTGGTGACGCGGATGCGGAGTATTTCCACCTCTCAGTTTCAACTGCGGCTACAAGAGCAGGAAAACGCTGACGGCTTACACGCCGAAGAAAACGTGGCATGGGTAGCCATTGAAGAAGGTACAAATGCCACGGGACTTCCTTTCGAAGTGAAGAAACGGGCGGTGAGCAGCGACCCTGTTACACAGGCATTCAATTCATCGCTCCCCTCCCCCGGCCTGCTGGCAACCATTCAGACTTTTAACGAAAATAACCCCGCCAGCCTGAGGTACAACTCGCTGACCGCTGCGGGCGTGAGCATTTGGTGCCAGGAAGAAACTTCCTTCGACCCGGAGGTCAGCCACGGCTACGAGACCATCGGCTACATTGCACTAAGCGGTACCGGCAACTTTACGAATGACTCAGGCGAAGTCATCGGTGAAACGGGAACCCTCACCGTCACCCAGGCCACCCAAACGGTTGCGCTCGCCCATATTTACCACAACCCCGTAGTAGTGTTCGGCGGCATCCCGCTAAACGAAACCGACCCGGCCACCATTCGGGTGAAAAACGTGGGGCCTTCTTCTTTCGAAGTGGAGATTGAGGAGTGGGAATACCTCGACGGTATCCATGCAGCAGAAAACCTGACCTATGTCGTGGTGGAGGGCAGTGTGCCTTTCAACCAAACACTGGAATGCAGCGCCATTCCCGTTGCTCCCACCATCGGTGTAAACATGGTGGGCCTCGACAACTGCGACGTCTCGGTGGCGCTCACCATCTCCGAAAGCCCCTTCAACTTCGACTGCCAGGCGGATACGCTGTTTACCCGCCAATTCCATGTGCAGGACGAGTGCGGAAATTTCACCACTTACACCCAGACATTTATTCTGCGTGATACCACGCCTCCGGAATTTACAGTACCTGAAGACTTAGTGCTCACATGCGTCGCCGACTTCAACGACACCAACATCACCGGCGACGTCACCGATGAGCACGACAACTGCGCCGATGGCCTTGAAGCCGTTTTTACCGACAATGTGTTCTACCTCAATGGTTGCACAGGCTACATTCTTCGCATCTGGTCGCTCACCGATTATTGCGGCAACACCACCATTCACAATCAGAAAATTATCGTCTATAATGAAAATGACGCCGACGGCGACGGCCTCGCCGACCAGTTCGACCTCGACGACGACAACGACGGCATCCCCGATTCAAAAGAGGGCAGCGGCGATACCGATGGCGATGGCATCCCCAATTCCTTAGACATTGATAGCGACAACGACGGTATCCCCGATATTATCGAGGCTGGTTTTGAAGATAAAAACGGCGATGGCATCGTGGATAAATTCGGCCAGCCCGACTGGGACGTGGACGGCGACGGCATCGCCAATGACTTAGACGGCAATGAAAACGATACCTCGGCGGTAGCTTCCAGCACCTTCGACCCGCTGTCGGCAATTGCCGACATGGACGGCGACGGCGTGCCCAACTTCCTTGACTCCGACTCCGACAACGACGGCATCCCCGACCTCATCGAGGCCGGGGGCGTAGATACCGATGGCGACGGCGTTATAGACTATCCCGTCACCGGCAATGCCGCGACTTTGCCCGATGCCGACGGCGATGGATTTTACGATGCCTACGACAACGACAACGACAGCGCTTTCGGTATTGACAACCCCGGCGACCTGCTCATCTCAAATAACAATGGCACCTATAACGGCGGCCAAACCGCTTGGCAGCCCGACTTCGACGGCGACGGTGTGCCGGACTTCCTCGACTCCGACTCCGACAACGACGGCATCCCCGACCTCATCGAGGCCGGTGGCGTGGACACCGACGGCGATGGGAAAATTGACCCCGCCATGTTCAGCGACACTACCGGCCATGGCTTCGATAATACTTATCGCCACATCGTCCTCATTATTACCGATGGCGACGGAGGCACCATAAATGGCCGCCCCGAAGATACCAATGGCAACGGCACAGCTTATGAATTGGGCGACCTCGACGGCGACGGCATCCCCAATGCGCGGGATACGGACTGTGACAACGACGGCATCAACGACATCATTGAAGCGGGTTTTGCCGCACAGGACCCCAACGGCACAGGCTCCATCAGCCTCGTGGCCGATACCGATGGCAACGGTTTTAACGACGCCTTCATTGGCGACATTTACACGGAATCTGACGGCATCATACTGGACGGACGGCCAGAAGATAGCAGCGACCCGGACTCCAGCCCCTATAATTCCGTGGCCAACGACGGCGACCTCGGCCAACTCAACGGCCAGCCCGATGTGGACGACGACGGCGACGGCATCCCCAATTTCGCCGACCCCGACAGCGACGGTGACCTGATTAACGACCTGCTCGAAGATAAGAACGGTAACGGCATCATGGACCCCGGCGAAACCGGCTATCTCAATACCGATAGCGATGCCGATCTTATTTCCGACGGCTTGGAAGACTCCAACCACAACGGTGTTTTCAACCTCGGCATCGAGACCGACCCCACCGACCTCGACACCGACAACGACGGCATTCCAGACGGCGTGGAAGACGCCAACCAAAACGGCATGGTGGACACCGGCGGGCTCGAAAGCAACCCCCGCGACCCGTGTGACCCGCTCGCCGGCACTACCTGTATCGGCGTCTATGTGAGACTAAAAGTGAAACTCTATGGTGCCCTTATGGACAACAACTTAGACACGCTCATGCGCGATGACCTTCGTGCAAAAGGCCTGCTACCAACCACAGAGCCTTACACGAACTTGCCCGGATTCGAGCATGTGGGCGGCGGCGGCGGTGAAGTCGTGTCATTAGCCACATTCCTGCTCACCGGCCCCAATGCTATCGTGGATTGGGTGTTCATTGAGCTGCGCCTCGGCTCCGATGCCCAACATATCGTGGCGACGCGCTCGGCCCTTCTCCAGCGCGACGGCGACGTGGTGGATCTCGACGGCGCTTCCCCGGTTTATTTCAGCAACGTGCCCAGCGGGGAGTATTACGTCGTAGTGCGCCACCGCAACCACCTCGGAATTGGCACGCACGACCCGGTGACACTTACCCCCATTGCAGCTATGGTGAACTTCACCGATTACTCGCTCAACGCCTTTGGAAACAGCCCTGGCATTGATGTGGGCGGGCAACGGGTCATGTGGTCCGGCGACCTGAATACCGACCGAAAGGTCATTTATCAAGGCCCCGGCAACGATGTGCAACCCATTTTCTTCCACGTCATCACCCACTGGGCCAACACCTACTACCTCGCCAACTTCATCAGCCAGAGTT
Source organism: Saprospiraceae bacterium (assembly GCA_004297645.1). Lineage (GTDB taxonomy): Bacteria > Bacteroidota > Bacteroidia > Chitinophagales > Saprospiraceae > UBA6168. The sequence continues at coordinate 13,493 of SCUG01000351.1, forward strand.
ACAGCGTACTCGACCTGGACTTAGACGGCAAAACCATCTTTCAAGGCCCCGGCAACGACCGCAGCAAAGTCCTCTTCCGTACCATTCTGAGCTCCCCCGAAAACATGACTCTGCTCGCCAACTTCGTGGTGACGGAGAAATTGCCGTGAGAAGAAAGTGGACGTGGAGGAATACTTTCCCTGGTCCAACTGGTTTTCCCGGACTTTGGCACGGGACAGGTTCTGCAACATTGAGAATTGAGAATTGAGAATTTTCCAGGACTTTGGCAAGGGACAGGCTCTGCAACAGGGGTTTGAGGTTCCCCTCCTCCTGAGCGGCTCGGGAGGAGGTTCGCAGGACAATAAACGGTTAGAGCTTGTTGGAGATTTGGCAGCAGCTATTGTCCTTGCGTCTTTGCGCCCTTGCGCCCTTGCGTTGTAAAATAACGCCAAGGAACAAGGGCGCATTTAATAAAACTGCTGCACTCAGAACCTGTAGTGCGAGCTGCAACATTGGCGTTGAGCATAGAAATCCAGCCTTTTGACATGGCCAAGCCTCACCGCATCCCCGCCTATTGTTTCGTGCAGCCGGTTTCCCGCCATGGCACAGCGTTCTTTCCCTACCAGAATTACCGTTTTTTATCTGTAAACTTGCCCGGCTATTAAGTTGAGATAACATCTCCCGGCGGCTGAATCACTATACTCAGCGCCATTAGACTTTCCCGGCCGTGGGTATGAGAAAACCTCCGGGAGGCACCATTTCAAACTGAAAAAAACGAAAAACTCAAACACATACCATTGAGGATGAATCTGCTCAAGAAGCTAATTTACAGCAGCCTTAGACCAATAGTGGTTGCCGGGTTCAGGGTGTATTTTAAAAAAATTGTCATCGTAAATCCCGGACGCAGGCATATCAAAGGCCCTTTCATCGCCAACTGCAACCACCCGGCGACTTTGCTCGACCCCATCAGTTCGGCCTTCACCTTTCCGCGATACTTTCATTTTCTGGCAAACGTTGGGTTGTTCCGAAAAAAAATCTGGGCC
>SCUG01000352.1 GCA_004297645.1 Saprospiraceae bacterium
GGGCGATGTTGCGCCAGCCTTCGGGCACGGGAATGTTGCTTTGCAGCATGCCGGTCATCAACTGGTAATTGTCTTCGTAATAGTCGCGGATGATGGTTTCCACGGGGGGCAGGCTGCGCTCCATGATGAGTTGGAGAATTTTGCGTTTTTCATCTTTAAAAAGGTGGTAAAACGAGAACCTTTCCGTACCAAAAGTTTGGATGAGATTGATGGCATCGCCAAGGTTGGAACTGCGGAAGGCGGCTGTTATCTCGTTTTGCTTTGCATCGAAATCAGTTTGGCTCATGCCAAGGGCGATGCAGCCGAACATATTTTGCTGCCCAAAGTACAGCACGGCAAAGCTGAAGCCAGCCTTCGAGCATGTGATATCGGAAACGAGGGTGGCCCGGCCGAAAGCCAGTTGTTGAAAGCCGGCGGGTACGCGCTCGAAAACTTCATTTTTTACGGTGTAATGCAAAAACCGGTCGGTGCCCTCGTAATCGTTGAATATGGAGGAGGCCGCATAGTGCATGCCCACACGGGTGAGGTTCAGTTCCGAGGGTGCCACATTTTTCAGAAAGCTTTCAGCACTATTTTTAAAAACATTGCTGGGCACTTTCTCTAAACGTTGCACAAATTCCGGTGCCAGGTCAATGCCCGTTTCGTTGCGGGCATGGCAGATGGCCCGCAACGCGTACTGTAGCACTTGATTGGTTTCGATGCCCGAAACTTCGGAGAAAAACCAGGCGCAACTGGTGTACATCAGCATGCAGTGGCGCTGGATTTCGAGCTGCCGGAGCAGGCTGGTCTTTTCCTTCGGTGTCAGTGCTTTTGCCGCATGGCGGCGAATGAAGCGGTTTACATTTTCCGCCGAGCGGTCAAGGATGAGCTGGATGTATTCGTTGCGGGCGCTCCAGATGTCATTGACGAGGGGAGGGGCTTCTTTTTCAAACAGCACGAGCAATTGGTCGCGCAGCCAGTCGAGTGTTTCCCGAAGGGGTGCGCGCCAGGCCTGGTTCCAGCCGGACTGGCCGCCCGTGTTGCAGCCACAGTCGGAGCGCCAGCGTTCCACGCCGTGTACGCAACTCCACGAGCTGTTGTCGTGAATTTGTACTTCGTATTCTGGCGGGTATTTTTCCAGAAACTCACCGTAGTTGGTCACCGTAGCCAAGTTCTGTTCTTCGATATAATCGAGGCAATGGGCCAATGCCATTTCGCCGAAGCGGTGGTGGTGGCCGTAGCTTTCGCCATCGGTAGCGATGTGAGCGAGTTGGGGGCTGCTGCCGCCATCGAGCACGCCAGTAATTCGTTTGGCAAAGCGCTCGCCATTGCCGAGCAAGCCGTTAAAGGCGACATCTTTGGCCACATTGCCGTCGTAAAAAAACAGGGCGATGCTCTTGTCTCCTGGGAGGTTGCAGCGATATGACCGGCGGGGGTCCACATTGTCTTGCAGGGGAATCCATGTTTCATCGCCGGTCTTTCGAAAGGCCTTCGCCTGCCGGGGCGCCAGAATGGTGAAGCGGATGCCAATGCTGGCGAGCAGTTCCAGGGTTTGGGTATCCACTGCCGTTTCGGGAAGCCACATTCCTTCCGGCTTGCGCCCAAAGCGGTGCTCGAAATCGGCGATGCCCCAAAGCACCTGCGTTTCGCGGTCGCGCTCATTGGCCAACGGCATGATGAGGTGGTTGTAGGCTTGCGCAATGGCGTTACCATGGCCACTGAATCGCTCCCGGCTCAACTGGTCGGCGGCCAGAATTTCCCGGTAAGTACCGGGGTCGGCTTTTTCAAGCCACGACAACAGCGTCGGGCCAAAATTGAAGCTGATTTGCGCGTAGTTGTTGGTGATTTTCGAAATGAGGCTCTCAGCATCCAGCACGCGGGCGGCAGTATTTGGGGCGTAACATTCGAAGTTGATGCGCTCGTTCCAGTCGTGGAATGGGGCGGCGCTGTCCTGCAACTCAATGACCTCCAGCCAGGCATTCTCGCGGGGTGGCTGGTAAAAATGGCCGTGTATGCAAACGAATTTATTTTCAGACATTGGCTCCAGCTTTTGCTTTTCCTCGTTTATCAGGTTTTGAAAGTATGGGCAAAATTAGCAAAACTCCCCAGAGCAAATTCCGGAACAGCAGCCTTCCGGCAATGGCATTTGTCTTTACCTTTGCCTGTTGCTTATGCCCAACCGGGCATTCAATCATATAACCTGCGGGGAAGTGACCTGCTTCCACCGCATCTTTTTAAAAAAATCTATTCCGATGAAAAAACTCTTTTTTCTCTTCTTTGCCCTGGGCTTTCTTTGGAGTTGCGGGCAAAAACAATACAGTGCCATCGTTCTTCCAGAAACGGATAGGGTGAACCTCGATACTCTCGTCGTCACCGCCCCAAAGGCCGGTGGAAACGACGCCCTCAGCAACACGCTCCCCACTTACAACGCCAGCTACAAAAGGGAAAACGACCTGCTTCACACCAAGCTCGACCTGCATTTTGACTGGCAAAAAGAACAGGTGCTCGGGAAAGCCACCCTCACCCTGAAACCTTATTTCTATCCAACGGATAAAGTGACCCTCGATGCCAAAGGGTTCGATTTTCACCAGGTTACTTTTGAGGGCTACGATGAACCCCTGAAATACGATTACGACGGGCAGCAGGTGACCATTCACCTCGGCAAGACTTTCAAAAAAGACCAGCAGTACACCCTGTTCATTGATTACACGGCGACCCCTGCCGAAGGCGGAGGCAGCGCCGCTATTACCTCCGACAAGGGTCTGTTTTTTATAAATCCGCGGGGCGAAGATGCCGGTAAACCCCAACAAATCTGGACACAGGGAGAGACGGAAAACAACTCCCGCTGGTTCCCCACTATTGACAAACCCAACGAGCGCTGCACCGATGAGATATACCTCACAGTCGAAGACCGTTTCAAGACCCTCTCCAACGGCCTCCTCATTTCTTCTAAAGAAAATGGCGACGGCACCCACACGGATTATTGGAAAATGGACATACCCCACGCCCCTTACCTTTTTATGATAGCCATCGGAGAATATGCCGTGGTGCACGACGAGTGGGACGGCAAAGCCGTGGATTATTACGTGGAGCCGGCGTTTGAAAAATATGCCCGCGAGATTTTCCCACACACCCCGGAACTCCTCCAATTCTACTCCGATGTGCTCGGCGTGAAATACCCTTGGCAGAAATTCTCCCAGGTAGTGGTACGCGACTACGTCTCCGGTGCCATGGAAAATACCACGGCGGTCATTTTCGGCGAATTCATGCAGGCCACCGGCCGTGAACTGATTGACAATTTGGGCAATGAAAACGTGGTGGCCCACGAGATGTTCCACCAGTGGTTCGGCGACTATGTGACCTGCGAGAGTTGGGCCAACCTCACCCTCAACGAAGGCTTCGCCAATTACAGCGAGTATCTCTGGCTGGAACACAAATACGGCCGCGACGAAGCTGACCTCCACCGCATGCAGGAGTTGCAGGGCTACCTCCAATCGGCAAAACAGCAAGGTATTCACCCGCTGACTCATTTTGGTTACAAAGACAAAGAGGACATGTTCGACGCCCACAGCTACAACAAGGGCGGCCTCGTGCTGCACATGCTGCGCAACTACCTTGGCGACGAAGCGTTCTTTGCCGGTCTGAAAAAATACCTCAACGACAATGCCCTCTCCGATGTGGAAGGCCACGAACTCCGCCTCGCTTTTGAAGACGTGACCGGCGAAGACCTCAACTGGTTCTTCAACCAATGGTTTTACAGCCAGGGCCAGCCGGAACTCACCGTGGACTACGACTATGACAGTGATAGCAAAGAGGTGTTAGTCACCGTGGCCCAAACCCAGAACCCTAAGGAAATGCCTCCCATTTTCGTGTTGCCCACCACTGTTGACATCTACACCAACGGCGAAGTGTCCCGCCACGACATTCGCATTGATGAACGTACGCAAACCTTCCGGATTCCATCGGAAGTAGATCCCGAACTCATCGTTTTCGATGGCGACGGGGCATTGCTCGCCACCATTGACGACCAAAAAAACACGGACGAATACATCGCCCAATATGAGCTGGCGCCCAATTTCCTGTACCGCAGGCAAGCCTTGCAGGAGCTGGCCAACTCCGATGACCCGAAGGTGAAGCCCATTTTCCGCAAAGCCCTTGACGACAATTTTTGGTACTTCCGCATGTTTGCCGCCAACAAGGTGGAGGTGGACGAAACCACCAGTGC
>SCUG01000034.1 GCA_004297645.1 Saprospiraceae bacterium
AATGTTCCAGCGTCATAAAATCATCCAGTTCCGCTTTTTCTTCGGCGGTGAGGTGGGCGTTTTTCTCTTTAAAAATTAGCGCTTCCACCCGTTTTTGGATGGCTGGTGCAGGATGGAAAGCGATGACCTTCTCCGGGCTTGTAGCGGCGATGAAGTTTGCTATTTCGTCAAATGCCAAGGATTTTGTTGCGGTCATGTTGCTTTTGGTTGAAGTACAAATCTAAGTGTTTTATGGAAATTTGTTCATTGGGCTTGGCTCATCAAGCTGCCACCATCCCCATCCTACTTTCCCACTCCTTTGCCGCATAACCCGCCAGTTCAGAAATTGCACTTGCAGGCAAATCCTCTGGCAAGGTGGAAAGCAATTTGACCACAGCCTTTCTTGGCGAAAGGCCGGGCTGCTTGGCGGCGAGCAGGTCAATTTTTATTTTCAGTTTTAACTTGTGTGCCTGCACAATGACTTTCATAAAACCTTCCGAAACTTCTGCCCGTTCGGCGGCAGTCAGTTCCTCTGGCTTAAGGCCCTCCCTGATTTCTTTTAAGGTGCGGTCTATGGTTGCCAGTACTTGGTCAACATCTACGATAGGCTTGTTATTTTTCATTTTCCTGATTGGATTATTGCCCGTTTTCAAGGTCTTTAATTAGTTTGTTGTTCAGGTTGTACTCGTCCAAAATTTCATCAACCCGCTCTTGGAAACCCTTGTGCCCCAGCTTTTCGATGAACTCGTCGTACAGCAGGTGCATCACATCAAGCTGTTGCAAGAGAATCTTGTTCCTATTTACAAGGTCTTTTTTCCTCATAGCGTTTGTGTATAGTTCTCAAATCATCGCTAAAGTACGTTGTTTTTGTAAAAGAATGAAAAGCTCCATGCGCCAGCCACCCAGTCACCCTCTTTCCAATCATCTGCGCCAAGCTGTCTCCCCAATTCCAGCTTTTCCCGCCATTTTATCCTGATAAATCTCATGGCACACCCCTTGAACGGGGCATCGTAAAATGCGTTATAAAATTGCACTCAGGAAATTGAGAACTTGGTAGCCAAATTCTCAATTCTCCATTCTCAATTCTAAAAGTTATGAACCTGAACAATCTAACCATCAAATCCCAGGAAGCCCTCGCCCGGGAAAACAGCAACCAGCAAATAGAACCCGGCCACCTGCTCGCCGCCATCATGGCCGTGGACGAGAGCGCCACGCCTTTTGTTTTCAAAAAACTCGGCGTCAATTACGACGTGCTGAAAAAGGCGGTGGACAGCATCACTCGGACTATAATCTGATTTTCTTTGAAAAAGCTTTAGCATTTTTTGCACTTTTCAATTTCAGATTGTAATATTGCTACATACTTCAAAACAACGCGAGAACCTTTCCAACGCGAGAACCTTTCCAACGCGAGAACCCAAGCAAAGAAGTACAGAAGTATTATTAAAAAAGCAAGAAAATTCTTTGTTTCCTCAATCAAAGTTATTGCTCAATTGAAGATGCACAATCAATTGAAGAATTCACTTTTCATCAAATTTTTCTATCATGGAAAAATTAAGTGAAACCTCTTTTGCCGGACCATTGCACAACAAGGTCATGCAGCGATTGACTACTCTTCCCAGTTTTCCAAGAGTCACAAAGTCAGAGACTTACAATGAAGCCAGGATAATCATCTTGGACTATTACGCTACAAATGGATTGGGAACACCCCAAATGATAGACTTTTCAACTTTTGAAAGTAAAGTTGACCAAGTTCTTGCCAATCAAAATGATTTTGTTCCATTGCTTGAGCAGTTGAAAAATGAGCACAGCATTACAGTTGCTCAATTTGACAAATTGCTTCAAATTAACTCCCTGTTTGTTAATCAGACTGGTATCAACAAGCTCACTAACGACCTGTTCGGAATTGAAAACGCACTATACGATGAAACCGCGATGACTTTTAATGAGAAGGCATTGGTTTTTGGAACCTCAGTTATTGGTCGTAACAGCGCATACTATTGGTTTTCAGCGGCTAACGACCCCAACGACCCGTGGAACGATGACGTTGTTCAAGCGATACCCTGGTGGAAGAGAGCCTTGCGTGATTTGTTAGGCTTTACGATTGGGTATGTAGTCGGTTCAATAATTTCGGGTGGTATTCCCATAGTTGGCGTCGCAGCAGGAGCTGCCACTGCTACGGGAGCTTCCGCTAATGAAACTCCATAGAAATGAGCGTAAAATTGATTGTCGGGCTTACGGCTTGTTTCTACGTTTTGATTACCCCTGCCTCTTCTCAAGATGCGGTGAATAAACAAAGTGCCTTCTATTGGGGTGGAAACATTGGCATTACACTGTATTCCTACGACAGGTCGGGAATAGCCACTGATGAGTTCTACAAGGCAAACGGTGAAGCGGGATTAAGTTTCCTTTTCCCTATAAAATCGAAAACCCTACTGCGGACAGGATTGGAAGTCTCCTACAAAAAGTCTCCTTACTTGAATGGCATCTCGACTTACGAGAGTTTTTTAGACGCTCCTTTTCTGGTTTCTTTTTTAAACATTGACTGTAGCGAAAGTGAAAGAACCAAAAGTGTCAATTTCCTAATTGGTGGCAATTTATCCTTGCTCTTGGAGCACGGCACAGCTATGGAAGGTGATGAGGTGTATGAATTGACTGAAAATGCCTTTGGAAATTCTTTGAAATTGAGCTTACTTTCAGAGATTTCTTACAATTTATTTCCGAAAAATACCAGCAAAGTTTTGCAGTCTCTTGGGATGAGGTTCGGCAAAGATTTCGAGGGTTTAGTTTTTGAATTTGATGAAAAAACCAAACCTATTGCCAAGTATTTTACAACTACTCTCTTTTATTCGCTTCTTTTTTCTTCAAAAAAACAATGAAACTTAGGAACGGCGAAATAATAAGGTGTAAGAATTTGGGTAGCAGATTTTGTGCTTTGGCAAGGCGTAAAAATGGAAGCATAGCAGCACTACGTGACCATTTTTGTAACGCAGCCAAAGTGCAAAAGACGCAGCCAAAACTTACAAGTTATTGTTTCGCCGTTCCTTAATGGCGAATTGACAAATCGTTTGGCAATTCACTTTTTCTTTTTCTCCTGCCGAAAGCAACGAGTGTTCGCTCCTGGATAGATGGTTTGTCAGACTAAATGCATCTTTACCCGCCATTCTGTCACCAAATCCTGAAAACTTCCCGCCATACTTTCCTTCAAACCTGAATGGCACACCCCTTGACCATCCGCCCAATGAAACCTAATTTTACCCAAACCAAAATCAAGCAACATGAACCTGAACAATCTAACCATCAAATCCCAGGAAGCCCTCGCCCGGGCGCAGCAGCTCGCCATGGAAAACAGCAACCAGCAAATAGAACCCGGCCACCTGCTCGCCGCTATCATGGCCGTGGACGAGAGCGCCACGCCTTTTGTTTTCAAAAAACTCGGCGTCAACTACGACGTGCTGAAAAGGGCGGCGGACTCCATCGTTGCCGGTTACCCAAAACTCACCCCCCCATCGGGGGGACAGGGAGGGGCCGGGCAGTATTTCAGCCGCACCACCAATGAAATCATTCAGAAGGCAAACACCTTCCTCAAAGAATTCGGCGACGAATACGTGGCGCTCGAACACCTCCTGCTCGGCATCCTCGCCGTGAAAGACCCCGTTTCACAAATGCTCAAAGACAGCGGCGTGAACGAAAAAGGGCTGAAAAATGCCATCAACGACCTGCGAAAAGGCAGCAAGGTCACCACCGCCAGCGCCGAAGAAACCTATCAGGCACTTTCCAAATACGCCGTGAACCTCAACGAGCGCGCCCGCAACGGCAAGCTCGACCCCGTCATCGGGCGCGACGAGGAAATACGCCGGGTGCTGCACATCCTCGCCCGGCGCACGAAGAACAACCCCATCCTCGTCGGCGAACCGGGCGTGGGCAAAACCGCCATCGCCGAGGGCCTGGCGCACCGCATCGTCAACGGCGACGTGCCCGAAGACCTGCGCGACAAGGAAATCTTCGCCCTCGACATGGGCGCTTTGATTGCTGGCGCAAAATACCAGGGCGAGTTCGAGGAGCGCCTCAAGTCGGTGGTGAAAGAGGTGCTCAGCGCCGAGGGCCGCATCTTCCTTTTCATTGATGAAATACACACCCTCATCGGCGCAGGCAAAGGGCAGGGGGCGATGGACGCCGCCAACATCCTCAAGCCGGCCCTCGCCCGCGGCGACCTCCGGGCCATCGGCGCCACCACCCTCGGCGAGTACCAGAAATATTTTGAGAGCGACAAAGCACTCGAACGCCGCTTCCAGGTCGTCACGGTGGACGAACCCTCCGAGGAGGACGCCATCTCCATCCTGCGGGGCCTGAAGGAGCGCTACGAAACCTACCACAAAATCACCATCCGGGACGAAGCAGTGGTGGCGGCGGTGCAACTCTCGACCCGCTACATCACCGAGCGCTTCCTGCCCGACAAAGCCATTGACCTCATTGACGAAGCCGCCGCGAGGCTGCGCCTCGAAATGAACTCCATGCCCGAAGAACTCGACGAGGTGGAGCGCAAAATCCGCCAGTTCGAAATCGAGCGGGAAGCCATGAAGCGTGAAAACGACAATGCAAAAATCGCCCGCATCAACGAGGAACTGGCGAACGTGGAAGAAAAACGCAGCGCCCTGAAAGCCAAGTGGGAAAGCGAGCGGGCTGTCGTGAACGGCATTCAGCAAGCCAAAGAGGATATTGAAAATTTTAAAACCGAAGCCAGCCGCTTAGAGCGGGAAGGCAAGTTCAGCGAGGTCGCCGAAATCCGCTACGGCCGCATCCCCGAAGTGCAGAAGCGCCTCGACGGTTTCAACGAAAAACTGCAAGACATGCAGGCCGGCGGCAAGCTCCTCGTCAAAGAAGAAGTGGACGCCGAAGACATCGCCGAAATCGTCAGCCGCTGGACGGGCATCCCCGTCACCCGCATGCTCCAAAGCGAGCGGGACAAACTGCTGCTGCTGGAAGCCGAACTGCACAAACGCGTCATCGGTCAGGACGAAGCGGTGGAGGCTGTCTCCGACGCCATCCGCCGCAGCCGCACGGGCCTCGGCAATGAGAAGCGCCCCATCGGCTCGTTCCTGTTTTTGGGAACAACGGGCGTTGGCAAAACGGAACTGGCCAAAGCCCTCGCCGAATACCTTTTCAACGATGAAAACCTGATGACCCGCATTGACATGAGCGAGTACCAGGAACGCCACTCGGTGAGCCGCCTCGTGGGCGCCCCTCCCGGCTATGTCGGCTACGACGAGGGCGGCCAACTCACCGAAGCCGTGCGCCGCAAACCCTACTCCGTCGTCCTGTTGGATGAAATAGAAAAGGCGCACCCCGACGTGTTCAACATCTTGCTGCAAGTGCTGGAGGATGGCCGCCTGACCGACAACAAAGGCCGGGTGGCGAATTTTAAAAACACCGTCGTCATCATGACCTCCAACCTCGGCAGCGACCTCATCCGCAGCGAGTTTGAGAAAATGACCAAAGCCAACCGGGAGGAAATCATCGAAAGCACGAAGGCCATGCTGTTCAATTTGCTGAAACAGTCCGTCCGCCCCGAGTTCCTCAACCGCATTGACGAGACCATCATGTTCCAGCCACTCAGCGCACGGGACGTGCGGGCCATCGTGGACCTGCAATTGAACCAAGTGGTGGAGTTGCTGAAAAAACAGGACATCGAACTCATCGTCACCCCGCAGGCCGCCGAGTACATCGCCGACGAGGGCTTCAACCCCGAATTCGGCGCAAGGCCGGTGAAGCGGGTCATTCAGAAAAAAGTGCTGAACGAGCTGTCGAAGCAAATGCTTTTGGGAAAAATCAAGCCGAAGGAAAAGGTGGTGATGGATGCGTTTGAGGGCGGCGTGGTGTTTAGGGCGCCGATTAGGGAGGAGGCTTTGAAGGTATGAGGTATTTCCAGGAGTGGCCGGGTGGCGGAGGGCTGCCCGGCCGCTTGTTCAACTCGATAAACTCAACTTTATGCAGCAGGACATTTCCAATTTTGAGGCAACTCAGCTTTTGTCGATATTACAACAGCTTCGGATTATCTCTGAAAACAAAATTGATGCTGCAACTGAACAATGGCTTCTTACCAATTTAAAGAGGTTTACTACCGACCAGATTTTTGTACATCTTACAGCAGAAAAGTCATTCCCACAGATAAAAAGACTGACAATCAATGAAAAAGTAAAAGAGGATAGGCGCAACGATAGGCTGCATGAACTTTCCCATATAAAATATCATCCATTTCCTGAAAAGATTAGCTGGTATGGCAGAGCTAACATGAAAAAGCAGTCGGTTTTATATGCAGGATTTTATACAACAACGATACTTAACGAAATCAAACCAAAAGTAGGGCAACTATTTACAGTAAGCACTTGGAGATGCTCTGATACTGAAAAACTTACCCTTTGCCCAATTTTCAAAAATTGGATGCGTCCCGATAATGTAGTGAATGACTTTTATCTCAGTTCAGTCAACAACTACAACCGGCTAATAAAACAACTTCCCAAAAACATTGCCCAAGTCAGTGATGAGCTAATTCAGTTTATTGCAGATGCTTTCATTAAAAGGGTTGAGGAAACGGACGAATATGGTTATTTTTTTAGCGCCTACTTTGGTAGTTTCATGCTCAATGATTTTGAGACAAATGACGGAAAACCTATTGACGCAATTGTGTATCCGAGTGTAGCGGAAGATGGTGAGTTTTCAAATGTTGCAATCAAACCCCAAGTCTTTGACAGAGTTTATCCACAGCCGTACGAAGTTGAAGAATTTTTGGTTGAGTCAACCCCAACTATTAATAGCCCCGGTTACTCAGCTATTAGATGTGGTAGAACTAATAATTTTGACATAGAGAAAGGGAAGATATTGTGGTGAGATTGACCAGTTGTGACAAGTCTTTGCGTAGCGAGACTTGTCATTCATCTTCTTCACTCGTTCTGCCGTCCAGTTGCCGTAGCCGGTCGAGAATTGGCGGTTCAAGCCAGCCTATCGGTTTTCCAATATATCCACTACTTTTGTAAAAATTTTCCAAAGAAAAATTCAAACTTCCATGCCAACTGCCAACCTGCTCGACCGCATCGAAATCAACCCAAAAGTGTTGGCCGGAAAACCTATCATCAAAGGCACACGTTTGAGCGTTCAGTTTATTGTTGGGCTGTTGGGGCAGGGCATCACAATGGAGGAAATCCTGCAAGAATACTACCGGCTGACCAAGGAGGACATCCTCGCCTGTCTTGTCTTTGCCTCCAAGACGCTTGAAAGCAATGCCTTTTACCCGCTTCAAAAGGTTGCCTGATGAAATTCATCGTGGATGAAAACGCAGGCCCAAGTGTTGCCAAATGGTTAACCTCCATTGGTTATGAAGTGTTTTCTGTTTATGATGAAACACCGGGAATTCCTGACGAGGAGATTTTGGCAAAAGCCCATGCAGAGAACTTCATAGTCGTCACCAGCGACAAAGACTTTGGGGAATTGGTTTTCAAAAATAACCTCCCGCACAGGGGCGTCATGCTTATGCGCCTTGTGAACGAATCAGCACCCAACAAAATCAGGGTGTTGCAAAGTCTTTTGGAACAATTGTCTGACCAACTGGAGGATTTGCTAAATCAACTCGTCATCGCCGGTATCAATTCTGAAGATGTCATCGGGCGATATGCCGCAAAAATGCCCTCTGGATTGCTGCCACTGCTTCCGTCATCCAATCCAGCCTGCTCACCACAGATCCCGATTTCGACCATCTTGACAAAGGGTTTGTTCAATTAGTGAGGATTGGGCTTAAATAGTTTGGTAGTCAATTGAGCCTTTCAGGTTCAATGTTTGGCAGAAGCGGGTCATCCAGAAAAAAGTGCTGAACGAGTTGTCGAAGCAGATGCTTTTGGGAAAAATCAAGCCGAAGGAAAAGAGCCTATCCCGATTTTTCGGGATGATAATGGATTTAAAAAATGGGTAAGTCCGTCAAAGAAAGGATTTTTCATTACCTCCCTGAAATTAAAAAATCAAACCATGGCAGATTTCAAGAAACAAGTTATCGAGCGCAGCCACACCAAGCCGGTGTTGGTGGATTTTTGGGCTTCGTGGTGCGGCCCATGCCGCATGTTGGGGCCTGTGTTGGAACAATTGGCAGAGGAGCAAAAGGACCGGTGGGAATTGGTGAAAGTGGACACCGAAGAGCAGCCCGAAATAGCGCAGGAGTATGCCATCAGGAGCATCCCGAATGTGAAGCTGTTTTCTGTTGGGAAAGTCATTGGTGAATTCGCCGGGGCCTTGACGAAGTTTCAAGTGGAGCAATGGCTGGCGTCGAATATCCCCGACCCCTCGGCGGCAGAACTTAAAGCCATTCTCGCCGCCACGACTTCCAGCCCCCGGCACAAGACGGAGCAGCAACTCCGGCAGTTCGTGGCAGCGCATCCGGGCAACAAAGCGGCCAGCCTGGAGCTGGCCCGGCTCATCGTTTTCGAACAGCCGGAAGAGGCTGTGGCATTGGTGGCGGCTATTCGCTTGGGCGATGAGCTGTTCGACGCAGCCGATGACGTGCGGACCCTCGCCCACCTCATGCAATTCGAACTGGAAAACGGCGCTCCAGTGGTGGGCCATCTTGCTGAGGTCCGGCAGGCCCTCGCAGCCGGCGACATGGAAAAAGCCATCCAGAAAATTATCTCCGCGACAATGGCTGATAAAAGCTACCTCAGCGACCTTCCCCGGCTCTCGGCTATCGCTCTATTCCGCATACTGGGTGGCAGCCACGAGCTTACCAAAAAGTACCGGCGCCAATTTGATATGGCACTGTATTGAGGCGCCGAGCTTTTTACCAGCGGAAAATAAATCTCCAAATGCTCTAAAGGATTCACCTCAAAGACGTGGATATATGAGAATGTAAAAAAAAGTCTCCCCAAAAACGCCACAATTCTCTAGGAAATCCATTATCTTTTGTCGCCAATTCAATATCCTTGCCGCCATTATCGGCATATCACTTTTACAAAAACATTGTTCATGAAAAATTTTCAGCAAAAATCTGTTGATGATTACAAAAAAGACCGGAAAATAAAAGCACCTTCCGTTAGCGACTACATGGTGCGGAAATTGATCACTTACCAACCTGATACTCCCATCAGTGAAGTCATTGAATCTTTATTGGAGAACAGGATTACTGGTGCTCCTGTGTTAAATGAAAAAAAGGAAGTTGTCGGGTTGATAGACGACAAAGACTGCCTGAACGTGTTAGTTGGTGCTGCTTACTACAACCGGCCCGTTAACGATTACACGGTTGAGTCCTGCATGTCCAACGTAATGAAGACCATATCCATCCATGCCGACATAATAGACGTAGCCAATACTTTTCTTACAACTCCTTACAAGCGGTTGCTCGTCATGGACGATGATGAAAAGTTGGCGGGGCAAATCAGCCGGCGCGATATCTTGCGCGCCATCAAGGACATGAGCGCCCATAAAAAGTGAATCCTGTTTAGGAACGTGCCGTAATCTGGTTACTGGTTATGGTTGTTCTGGTGTAGAAGGTTGAGATGGGTTAGTTTAGAACTCCCAGCTTTCTTGACTTTTTTATGCCGCCAACCTCCCGGCACGATGATAGGAATGAATAAAAAATAACTTCTCCCTTTCCTCGACTTTAGCCAAAACGCACAATCTCTTTGTCAGTAGATTTAAAGGTTGTCATTTGGCGGGTTTAAGATTTTTGGGGACCAACCAATAAAGTGTGGTTGATGTCAAGCTCCCCCCCC
>SCUG01000353.1 GCA_004297645.1 Saprospiraceae bacterium
AAGAGCCATCGGCGCTGGAGTGGGCAGGTTTTATCTCCCCAATATAGACGCCGGTTCCGTACCCGCTATGCTGGAATTGGAAGCCCGGCACCCCGATGAATGCTATGCCATGATGGGTGTACACCCCTGCTCCATAAAAGAAGATTAT
Organism: Saprospiraceae bacterium; assembly: GCA_004297645.1. Taxonomy (GTDB): domain Bacteria; phylum Bacteroidota; class Bacteroidia; order Chitinophagales; family Saprospiraceae; genus UBA6168. The sequence continues at coordinate 149 of SCUG01000353.1, forward strand.
AAAAAAGAACTGGCAGCGGCTGAGAAATGGCTCGCAAAACGCCCGTTTGCAGCCGTTGGTGAAATTGGCATTGACCTCTATTGGGACCAAACATTCATTGAAGAACAAAAGGAGGCATTCAACACCCAAACCGGTTGGGCAAAAGAATTGGGTCTTCCCATCGTTATCCACTCCCGCAATTCGATGGACCTGGTGATTGAATTGCTGAAAAAGGCCAAGGACGAAAGGCTTCGGGGCATCCTGCACTGTTTCAGCGGAACGCTGGAACAGGCCGAGGAAATCATGAATCTGGGGTTTTTCTTGGGCATCGGGGGGGTACTCACTTATAAAAATTCGGGTTTGTCAGAAGTCATCAAACAGGTGCCGCTGGAGTACCTGGTACTCGAAACCGACGCCCCGTATCTGTCTCCCGTTCCGTACCGGGGCAAACGAAATGAAAGTGCCTTTATCCGGGTCATCGCTGAAAAGCTGGCAGAAGCAAAAAATCTGGACATAGAAGCGGTTGCTGCCGGTACGACAACCAATGTTGAAAAAATATTTGCAAAAAAAAGGTGAGCTCATACAACTGTTTACTAAAATTGCCTCATCTTGATTCATAAATCCTGCTATTCAAAAGACTTGCGCTAATCAAATTTTCTTAAAAAATCCTATTGCTGTAAATAATTTTGAATTGTTGCATCTTTTTACAATTTTTGCGGCGCCTTGAGTATCATCAATGAATTTTTGACTCCCTGTTTTTCAATTACCTTTGAACTAATTAGGGAACAAGAAATTCGAGAACCGCTGGGTTTCAGTTGAAGAACTGACAAATGCAAATCGCGAAAACGAATTGGAGAGGTGGCCGAGCGGTCTAAGGCGCACGCCTGGAAAGCGTGTATACTCCAAAAGGGTATCGAGGGTTCGAATCCCTCTCTCTCCGCCAGGTAACTTTGATTTTTCTGATGATTATCATTCATTAAAATAGTCAAGCTTTATCTTTATCACGAAAAACACTTCTTAACGTAAAACCTTACGACTATGCGCAAATTATTAACTCTAATACTTGTCTTCGGTCTGGTAACTTTTTCTTCTAATACTATTTTGGCACAGAATGGCCAAGACTCCACTCAGCAAACTGCTACTGATGATAGTACCCAAGCCACAGTGGATAATGCAGCCACTACACAGCCGGCAGCCACTGCTGATGAAGGTGATGCTGCACCTGAAGCCGCTACTGGTTTCCAGGTATTGAAAGAAAAATTCATTCAGGGTGGTTGGGGCTTCATGCTTCCTATCCTCATCTGTTTCATCGTTGGTCTTGCACTCGCTATCGAGAGAATTATCACGCTCAATATCGCCTCCGTTAACACGGAAAAGCTCCTGACCCGCATTGATGATAATATAAAAACCAATGACATTGATTCTGCACTGGAGGTTTGCCGCTCTACTCAAGGACCAACTGCCAGTGTGCTATATGAAGGTCTCAAGAATACAAAGCACGGCCCCGATGCAGTTGAAAAAGCTATTGTCTCATACGGTAGTATCCAAATGGGCCTGATGGAGAAAGGCCTCGTATGGATTTCTTTGATTATTGGCCTTGCTCCTATGCTCGGATTCTTCGGAACGGTTGTCGGGATGGTTCAAGCTTTCGATAACATCGAGCGAGTGGGCGACATTTCCCCGACCATTGTGGCAGGGGGTATTAAAGTGGCCTTGCTTACCACTGTATTCGGTCTTATAGTGGCTATGATTATGCAGGTGCTTTACAACTACATTGTGTCCAAGATAGACAGCATTACCAACAAAATGGAAGAAGCCTCAGTGTCATTGGTGGACATGCTGGTGGCTAACAACTCGTTTCGTAAATAATTAAAAAGACAACCAACTATGTCATATTCATACCTTGTGAAAAAGGGGCCTATGTTTGCCTTTATCATCGCTGTCGTACTCATTGCGATTTGCATCATTCCTATTGTAGGCGGCATGCAAGCGCTGGATTCGGTACCTCAGCCACAACAAGCTTCCTCAGAAGAGGGCAATATATTCTACGCTGCAATTTACATCAGTATAGCACTTTTTATTATAGCAGTAGCGGCCGCAGTATTACTGAGCCTGTTCCAAGTCATCGTGAATCCAAAGGCAGCCATGAAAGGCCTGATATCTTTTGCCATTCTGGTGGTTATATTCATCCTATTTTATTCCATGTCAGATGCAGCGAGCAGTGGCTCATTAGCACAGACGATAGAGAAATTCGGCATTTCTGCGGTAACCAGCAAGGTGATTGGAGCCTCTATCGCTCTCACCATACTGATAGGAATAAGTTCTATAGCCCTTATAATTGTAATGGAAATCAGGAATTACTTTAAAAACTCATAATCAAATGGCTAAGAAATCTCGCAGCGCTCCTGAAATAAATGCCAGTTCAATGGCAGATATAGCTTTCTTGCTATTAGTGTTCTTTTTGGTGACCACAACCATTGATGTCGAAAGGGGTATCACCGTGCGTTTGCCAGAATGGTCAGAAAAGAAGACCGAACAAGTAGATATGAAGAAACGCAACGTTTTCTCTGTTTTGGTAAATGCACAAAACCAGCTTTTGGTACGTAGTGAATTGGAGAAAATTGAAAACCTTCGGGAAAAAGCCAAGGAATTTATTATGAACCCAAATGGCAATCCTGAACTAGCTGAAGCACCCAACACCGCCATTATCTCGCTGAAAAACGACAGAGGTACCAGTTATGAAACCTATATTGAGGTATATAACGAGTTGAAAGCAGCCTATAATGAGCTTTGGGATGAAGAATCCATGCGGCTAAATCATCAACATTACAGCGAAGATTTGCCGAAGGCAAAAAAGGATATCATTAAGCTGAAAATCCCCTTTGTTCTTTCTGAGGCCGAACCGACAGCTTACGGTGATGAATCTAATTAGCAAGCAAAACCAGGGCCTGCATTTATTGCTCCCCTGATTGCAACCCTATAACTTATGTCAAAATTTCAGAAAAAAAGAGGGAAGGCATCGCCCGCAATCTCGACGGCCTCCCTTCCCGATATCGTCTTCATTCTGCTGTTTTTCTTCATGGTAATTACCAAAATGAGGGATACGGATTTGAAGGTTCAAGTTGTGGTGCCGCAAGCAACCGAGTTGGAAAAACTGGAGCAAAAAACGCTGGTCCACCAAATTTACATCGGGCGGCCCCAACAGCGTTACCAAGCGATTTACGGAACGGCTCCAAGGATTCAATTGGATGATAAATTTGCTACGGTGGAGGACATTCCGCTTTTTGTAGAAAATCATAAACAAACCGTGCAACCCAATTTGCGCAACAGAATCACCTCCTCGTTACGAGTAGATGGGAAAATCACGATGGGCATCGTTCAGGATGTTAAGACAAAACTCCGCAAGATAGGGCAATTGAAAGTTAACTACGCTGCCCGTCACAGAGCGGAACGCTAAGATTTTACATCGATACCAAAATAAAACGGGCTGCAACTGATGCAGCCCGTTTTCTTTTGTGCTATATGATGACCCCTGTTTACCGAAGCCTGTCCATGGAACGCACCAGTCGCTCATCTTTCTGAATGAACATCAATGCAAGAATTCCGAAGAGAAGAAAAGCAAAAGGTAAATAGGCACCAGCCAAATCATTGATGTTGGCAGATGCCAAATTTTGGACATCCTGCCAAAACAGAATGATGGCAAGCACAAGACCCAGCACATCAGCAATGATGGCAAATCTGGTAATCTTCATCTGCGCCTGCCGGTTTTTGAACAAAAAAATACTCGCCAGTGCAAGCGCTCCAGCAAGTGCAAAGAGGGCCACCAACCCAAGATTGTCGCCCACCGAATAAGTGCTGTCGGAAAAGAGGGTTGAATTTTGTATCTTCTCCGGCGTTATGGCAATAGGTGTGGCCAAAAGCCCGAAACCTGAGGCCGCCGCCAAAAGAAGAAACACAGTCTGAATTCTCTGAATCATGATGTACTTTATTTTGGATTCTGTGAAGTGCCGCAAAGATAAAAAGCCGGAGCCAATCATTAAAGCGATGCCGCCGCTTGCAGGCAGACCGAGCGGAATTTGCTGAGGTAATTGTTTATGCCACCTTTTAATAACTGAAAATGAATTCAGCTCACGCCCATATCTTGTCACCGTTACTGCCACTGCACCCCTGCAATAATGAGGAAAAAGTAAGAGCTTGGAATTTTTCTTGTCACAGCAATTGCAAATTTAGTCTTTAAGCCCAGCCGTTTCCGCTGCATCTTTGCCCTACCAACCCGCCCAATTCTCCTCTCAGCAAAAAATACAGCAAACACAAAAATTATGAACTCGAATCGGTTATTCACCATCTGCCTTTCCCTCCTTTTTTCCTTGAGCCTTTCCGCACAGCCTGGTAACATGGGTGGACTTCAATTCAAAGTTCAATTGATGGCCGACCAGTTAACTTGGGGAGTTTATGTTAAACCGAACGACACCATATCCCCCAGCGACAACACCAATACAGGTTCGGGTCAGGTAACATTGGTCACTCCTGTTGATTTCAATTATGCCAATTTCCAAAGTCACGCCGGAACGTGGATTCAAAATGCCCGGGTAAATTCACCGGCAGAAGCTGCTGATAAAGCTTATGTTTCTTTTGGTTTCGTCATGGATGAGCCTAAGATACAACTTTACCCACAACAAGAAACGCTGTTATTCTCCTTTGAAAGCACTACCAATAACCAAGATGCATTACAATTGATAAACAACGAAAACGACCCCTTCTTACCACCCAACTCTTACAACTCCAATCCCGGAAACGATTTGGGAATTATTGATTTCAGCTCTTCCGATGGCTTGGTTTATTACACTTACACTTCCAATTATTCCGGCAATAGTTCACAAAGCAATTCAACCGAAATCTTGCTTGCCAGCCCGGAAGAAGATTAACACCAGAATCAAAGGTATAACTCCATCATCCTGCTTACTTTTTTATGGGATTATAATAGGTCTGTTTCCACTTTTAGCAACGCCCCGCTCAGGGGAAAGTGGACCCACATTTCAATCGGATTTTTGTTAAAAACTTTTTGAGCCGCCAATTTGCAAAAATGTAAATTGGCGGCTGTTTCTTTGGCGCTCAACCTGCGCTCCTTCTCATTGCCATAAAAAGGAAGTGTCTCCACGAGGCAAAGCGCCTCCTTCCTTTCCACCAATAAGCTTATTTCCTTTTCAAAAGTCAACCCTTCCCACGTCAAACGCAATGGGTACCGGTGCCAGGCCTCTCCCCGTGGGTACTTAAATTCTATCCATTTGCAAAAAGCAGAGAATTGCTCCGGCAATACCTCTTCATCCACCACATCGCCAAATTGATGGTGCGCTAAAACCGATGCTCCAATAGCCAATTGCAACTCAGGGGAATAATCCGAATGGCACGCATCGAAAAAGGCAAGGGCAGCAACGGCCAGCTTGGCAGCATCCGGCATTCCTGATATTGAAATGGCTTCAGCATAGTTTTCTTCGGCGACTATTTTCACCCTGATCCGATGGCTTACCTCGTCAGCCATGGGGTTTAGCCGGGCAGGATTATGGGCTTGCCCGCCGCTTCGCTCTTCCAGCTTAAGCGCCGAGCAGGCAGGTAAATCCATTCTGGGGAAATCATTGGGAAAATGGAATACCTCAGTTCTTTTTGATAAGAGTCTTCCTTCCCATTCCCAACTACACTCCGAACTATTTTCATCAATGGACCGGTAGTTTTCTTCTCCCCCGCCACAGACTCTGTTGAGCCAAACCGGGGCATTCTTCCGCGTGGGCAATATCACATAATCCTGTGCACGGGTTATGCCTACATAGAGCAGCCTCGTTTCTTCCGCCAGAGCCTCCTGGCGTTTTAGCGTCTTTACTTCCGATTCATTGATGCGCTCTTCGAGCAATGTTCTTTTGAATTGGCCGGCATAAGGGTTCACCCAATACCGCAGCCATCTATTGCCCAAAATATTTTGTAAATCAACTTCCCCTGCCTCAGAAACAATAGAGAGACCCCAAACATCGGAGCGCAGTCCTGCCTCCAGATTGTGACAAATGACGGCCGGGAATTCCAACCCCTTGCTGCGGTGATAGGTCAGCACGTTGACAGCATGCTCGTTTTCACCAGCGCCCTGCATGTCTAAATCTTTATTTTCTAACTCGTTTAACCAAAGTAAAAACCCACCGAGGGAAGCCGCAAGGTGCAACCTGTTGCAATTCGATTCGTATTGCGAAGCCAATTGAGAAAGGCGGTCCACGTTGGCCATGCGCTGTTCTACATTGCCCCAACTCAGGATGAGCTGCCGCAATTCCAACTCCTCCAACACCAGGTCAAGAATTTCGGCCCCCGACAATTCCTCCACCTTTTGCCGCAATACATGGAGCTGAGCAATGAATTTATCCTGCCCACCCCACGGTTCCCGGCGGTTCTCCTCTTGCCCTTTTCCCAAAAAGTCCAGCCGGTTTTCGATAATTTCTTCGATAGAGCTGCTCCCCAACAGCAACATGATTTCAGCAATGGCAAGGCTATCGTATTTGTTCATGATAAACTTCAGGCAAGCCAGCATAAGCCGGCACTCCGCCGTTTTTAGCAACCCCGCACGGGATATGGCAGCCCGAAGCCCGGCAGCGTGCAATGCTGAGGCCATTTCAAGGCATTCATTGTTGGTGCGGCAAAGAATAGCCACATCGCCCGGTAGTGCAGGGCGGCAGCTTGTTTCACCCTTCGGTTGAATGATAAGGCCGCGTTCCAACTCCCGTCTCAGGGCAGTGGCGACGCACCCATTCAACCACTCGCGGCCTGGCTGGCGGCCCTCCCCGTCGTAGTCGAAATGCCAGTGAATCAGAGCCTCCCCCATCTCGAGAGGCTCTCCGGCTTTATTCACCGAGTCCGGGTCAGGATGTTTTCTTCGCTTTGGTTTCAGCGCTACCTGTTCGGGAGGTGTATCCGGAAAGGCTTGTGTGAAAATGCCATTCGTAGCATGGACAATATCCTCGCGGGAGCGCCAGGAATATTCCAGTATGTTTTCCTTCTTAAGGCCACCCTGTGCGTTGATGATGGCTTTCATCAAGGCAGGCTCCGCCCCTCTAAACCCATAGATGCTCTGTTTCGGGTCACCGGCCCAGATGGAGTGGCGGGCAAATTGCGATAGCTTTAAAAATATTTCGAGCTGAATGGGGCTGGTATCCTGAAACTCATCAACCATGAGCAGGTCCAACTCTTCCGACATGACGTCCCTGATGGTTTGGTCATCGAGCAACTTGTTGACCTGTACCTCCATGTCCGTATAATCAATCAGGCCGCGTTTTTTCTTGTAGTTGTCGTATTCGGCTATGGAGGCCCCGGCGAGGTCGAACAGGTTAAAAATGAACGACTTGATGTCGCTGTGAAAGGCCGGGTTGTAGATATGGGTATTCGCAAAACCCACCAATGCCGCCACGTCATCCCTGCTTTTCATGCCTACATCCACCTTTGAAATTTTCACCCATTGGTGCCAAAAAAGCTCACCCCTCAGCTTCAGTTCAGCGAATGCTTCCCGCAGCATTTTGACGGCGTCCTTTGTTTTGACGGTTTCGTCGGCATTGCCTTCCAGTCGGTCAATGGCCTTTTCGAGGTGTTGCCCGAGTGCCTCGTTCCAAGCTGAGCTGCTGGTCAAATTGGGCACTATATCTTCAGGGTCAGGTTGCAAAAACCGGTAGAAAGTTTCGAAGGAAAGGTGGCGGCTTTTTTCGAGGGTTTGAGGGGAGAAGTTATTGGAGCGAGCCACCTCGGTCAGGTCTTTCAATACTTTCCGCCAATCGGTGGCAAAGCGCTCCGAATTGTTCAACCCCAGTCTGCTGGAAAGGCGATCCATTTCCTCCACCCGTTCATGAGTCAGCACTTCGGCCAGCGACTGGTTGAACATCACTTGCTGGTCTTCGCCGGCAATGATGTCCACCTGAGGAGAAACCCCGGCCTCGAATGCGAAGCGCTGCAACAGCCGCACGCCCAAGCCATGCACAGTGCCTATCAGCGCATTGCCCAGTTCGTTGGCCTCTTTCGAAAGGCCCTCCTGCAACAACCGCGCCCGCGCCCGCGCCTGCAATTCGGCCGCAGCTTTGTTGGTGAAAGTGGTGGCGATGATGCCCGAAGCCTTCACCTCCCCGGAGGCCAGCAGGCTGACCATTTCTGAGGTGAGGCGATGAGTTTTCCCACTACCGGCACCTGCTGAAATTATCTTTAATTGCATGGGCAGATTGTTTGGCTATTTTTCGTTCTCACCAGAACCGGGACTGCCAGTGTGTTTATTCTTTTTTTGAATAAATGCCAGGCGGTGTTCCTCTTTGATGGCGCCGTCGTTGTTCAAACGTTCCTGAATAAGTTGATAATACTTCGGATGTATTTCACAGGAAATAAAATGGCGGTTCAACTGCCGGGCAAGTACCAGCTCTGAGCCACTGCCACCAAACAACACCAGTACATCGCCGCCTTCGATAGTGCATGATTTTATCAGCATTTCCACCAAAGGCAGCGGAATCTGGCAGGCGTGAAAGGTCTTGTCGCGGGAGACGTTTTTTACCAAATTGTAATAAAACCAGGAATAAGGCATACGTCCGTTATGGCCCTCAGCCATCCGCTGTTTTATCCGTTTATCGCCAGGATTTTTGTACGGCTGGGTGACCTGTTCTTTGTAGAATTTATTATTCGCCGACTTGCGCACGTGTAAAATGGAGCGGTGCGCTGTGGTGAACCGGCTTGGGCTGTGGCCTACGTTTGTATTGTACACCCACACATAATCCTGCACGTCGTAGGCGTGCTCGTCAAGGAATTGCACTCGCAACCATGCGTTCTGTTTTGGGTAATTTATCAAAAACATGTTCCCGTCGGGCTTCAGCACACGCAAACATTCCTGGCTCAGCTTGATATACCAGTTGATGTATGCCTTCCATTTCGTCGTGTAAGTATTGCCTGCGTAGTTGATGCCAACGTTGTAATCAGGGTCGCCATAGACCATGTCCACCGAATCAGCAGGCATGCTTTTGAGCACTTCCAACACGTCTTTTTGAAAAACCTTATTTCTGAAATGTTTAAGGGGCATGATGACGAAGAGGATTGGATGAATGAACTACCAAGCTGGCAAATTTAACAAACTGCGGGATTGGCGGGCCATTTGACCGGCAGTTTCACGGGTAAATATTCCGGCCGGTACATATCTCCTTCTCCCATTTTGCACTTACCGGCTTTAACCCCTAATTTTACCTGCTCGTTTTGGCCGGAGGATGAGGGGGCGCTTCAAAAAAAATTATCTACCTTTTAAATCAAAATAAACATGTCAAAGCTCGACTACATCACCATTGGAATTGTGGCTCTGTGCATCATGGCCATTGTTTTTCTCGTCTATAAAATGACCAACGTTTTCAAAAGCGATAAGCCCGCCGAAAACACCGAGTCTGCCACCGGCCCGGTGGAAACGGAGGACGATATTTACAATTACGAAGCAGATTCTTCCGGCATGGCTGAGGCCATGAGCGACAGCACCGGCACCTCGGCCATTGCACCGGCAGAAGAAGCGCCTGCAACGCAGCCTGCAAGCCGGCCTGCAACGCGGCCTGCCACCCAGCCTGCCACCGAAGAATATGCTACCCAAACTCCGGCAAAAGTAGAGCAGCCCGCTGCCGCCCCAAAGGAAGGCAAATTCATGGTCATTGCAGGCGCATTTACCCAAAAAGCTCTGGCTCAGTCCGAAGCCAACAAAATGAAAAAACAGGGCTATTCCAATGCCCGCATGGAGATTTTCGACCGTGGCAAATACGCCGTCATTCTCGTGGACCGCTTCGACACTATGGCACAGGCCGAAAAACTCGCCAAAGAATTGCGTGACAAAGGAATCAAGTGTTATATAAAAACTAAAGAAGCCTCGCATTGATTTGCTTTGCGGCAATCGTGAATCTTCGCCAATATACACAGGTGAAGATTCACGATGCTTCTTCCCAACCTATTGCTGTTTAGCAGCGTTTGGCCTGCATTTTGGATAATAGTGCCCATGCGCCACTGTGATTCAGGCATGGCGTAATTTTCCCCCTCCCATTGAGTTCGCTCCCCATTCGCATTTTTTGAAATGCCCCCTCATTGACTTTCCAATAATGAACCTAAAGCAACCTGCCAGATGAACAACAGGCTTATCCGGGAGTATCTTCTCATCTGCCTCGTGGGGCTAACGTCACTGTACTTTTTTGCAAATGCAGTTTTCTTCCCGGAGTTCGGATATGGTCAATTAGATTATCCACTACTCAACCTTGCGTTTTTCACCGTCAGCGCAGGGTTTTGCCTCGGCCTCTGGAAAAGTGCCACTTTGCGTGACAACAGAGAACACATCCTGTTGCTCATCAGCATTGCATTCTGCGGGTATGTCAATGCCGGTGTCTATTTAAAAGGATACGACGACACCTTAGTCCGGCTCACCTGGATTATGGGCAGCATCGCAGGTATTAGTTTTTCCAAAAACAAGTCCGTGGTATTCTATCTGACATTCAGCACCCTGTCCTCCTCGATGGTGCATTTGGCTTTGCCGCCTCAGGATATCCCTTACTCCGTCATTACCTATATCATCTTCACCCCAGTCATCAATGCTATCTACTATTGCGTAATCAGTATGGCTGTGATTTCCACCAAAAAACTGGAACAAAGCCAGCGCCAACTCAACCGGAAAACCAAAGAACTCGACTCCATACTCAACTCTATGCACGTGATGGTAGCGTATAAGAATGAGAACAACGTGCTGCTGAAGGTAAATAACGCCCTCGCCAAACATCTCGGTAAACCAAGTGAAGAACTGGTGGGAGAATCCATTTACGACCTTTTTCCAACCAGCATAGCCAAAAAAATGCACGATGAAGACTTAGAGGTCATACGCACCGGCAAACCTATGTTCGGGTTAAGCAGTGAAATAAAAAAGCGCGACAAGACCACCCAATGGCTACACACCGACAAAATGCCCTATTACGATGAATCGGGGAAAATAGCCGGAGTGGTGGTCAGTGTGGCCGATGTAACGGAGCGATACCTGGCCGAAAAGAAACTGAAAGAAAGCGAAGAGCGCTTCCGCATGATTTTTGAAAACGCCCCTGACGGCATGGGGCTGGTAGATTGTGAATCAGGTTTGTTTTTGAAAGTAAACCGTGCGTTGGCAAATATGGTAGGATATGCGGAAGAAGAGTTGCTGAGTATGACCCCCTTGCAAATCACTCATCCTCCCGACCTCACGCTCGCCGCAGAATCATTTGAGACGGCGGTTCAGGAGAAGCGCACTTCTTATGAGTTTGAACACCGGTACCTCCACAAGAATGGTAAAATCATTCAAGCATTTCAATCGGTCTATATCCTTTACAAGGACGGGTTGCCACAATACAAAATCGGTATCTCAAAAGACATCACCCTGAAAAAAGAGAATGAGGAAAGGCTTAAGAAATACGCCCGTCAGCTCGAAGAGAGCAATCAGAATTTGCAGGAATTTGCCTACGCTGCCTCCCACGATTTGCGCGAACCGCTACGCACCGTCGTATCCTATGCCCAACTGCTCAGCCGCTCACTGTCCGGTAAGGAAGAAAGCGATGAGGTCAACGAATTTTTGACCTACATCATCGGAGGAACCAGACGCATGGAAAAGCAAATCGCAGCTCTGCTCGATTATTCCAGAATCGGCAACGGCAATCTCCATTTCGACCAGGTTGACTTGAAGGACACCATTTATTCCATCTGCATGGCATTGAAAAATCAAATCACCGAAAGCAACGCCTCGTTGGAAATCGGCGAGTTGCCTTATGTGGTGGCCGATGCTTACCAGATGGAAGCGCTCTTCCAAAACTTAGTCAGCAACGCCATCAAATATGGCAAGCCCGGCGTTGCGCCCGAAATTCGCATCTGCGTGGAAGAAGCGGCAGGCGAATGGCATTTCACCGTCACCGACAACGGCATGGGCATAGAGGAAGAGTATTTGGAAAAAATATTTGCCGTATTCCGGAGGTTGCACTCACAAGAACACATACCCGGCAATGGCGTGGGGTTGGCTATTTGCCGCCGCATCGTGCAGCGCCACGGCGGAAAGATTTGGGCCACCTCCACCCTCGGAAAAGGTTCGGCAATTCATTTCACCTTGCCTACTACCACACAACAAGTATTTCAGGCAATGCCCACAGGCGAGGCTCACCCCTTCCAAAATCTGTTTTCAAACCACAATGTGCCGTCTGCATCCTGATAAAGATGCACGGCCTGTGGCTTTATTAAAAGCTCGTCCACTGCGATGATGCGTTCGTCCTGGCCGTCCATGTGGAAAGTAACGGTAAAAACAGAACTGCCGCCCCGCACCCTGAACGGGCAATCCACCAACACCCAACCATTGGGGTCGTAAGCGGCTATCTGGCGGCTTACGATGAAACTATTTATTTTTAGTTCAGCTCCATTGGCATCTTGTTCTTTCACAAAAAAAGCGCACGAAGAATAGCGGTCCCCGCCTACGTACACCCACGCCAGCAGGTGATAAGCATCACCAGCCTTGCTGTTCGGTATGGCTCCCTGGTAAGCAAGATTGGTGGCGGAAAGAGGGCCTTCCTTCGCCCCTGTTCCGCGGTATTTTAGCGCCGTGGCAACGGTGTCAAAGTCCTCAAAAACAAAATTCTTCACCGAATCCGTCGAGAGAAACGGCCCCACATGAAAAAGCAAGTCCCTGCCAATTTGCGCTCGAATGCCCGCCTTCCTTTGTTCTATATTTTTTGAAAAATCGTCCTGTGCTATTTCGTACAACGTCCAGTTGGGGCCTTTATAAAGAAAGGTGGAGTTGTTCAAAAGATGGTCGTACCGGCCCACATCTTCAGGAGGGACGATGTGGCTGGAAAGCACCAACAAAGGCTTGCGCGACGGATAATCCTGAAAAACAACAGGCTCCCGGTAAGGCTCCGCCACCAATTGCATTTGGTTAAATGCCTGCTGCCGCGATGAACGCGTCAGCATCGCCCCGGTCACGGGCAACCCTGTTTGGAAGGAAAGTATCAACGACTTCTGGACGGACTCTCCCCCTCCTCCAGCCCCGAAATTGTTGGAGCCGACATTGTAATACGGCAGTGGCACTAACGCCTGGTATTTGGAATAATCTATCCCAGGTATATCGGTGAACCGATGGCCAGGCAGCAACTCTTCAATTTGCACCAGCTTGTCGCCGTGGCAATAGGACCGGCATTGGGTGAAAAAATACGATTCGGTGAAAAGCGTGGCAAAAAGCAGGGCAAAAGCAGCCTGCCGCATGCCGCTGGATTTGAAAGATGAAAACAACCGGTAAAATCCCGCGCCCGCCAAAATATTGATGGCGTAAAAAAATACCCACGCAAAGCGGCCGGTGGACCGAAACTGCTTCAACGGCCCAGCATATTCCAAAAGATTTTCCAGCCCTTTGATGGCAAATGGATAACTGAAGGACAGAAACAGCAGCACGACACCTGTCCAAAATAGCGGGTAATAAAAAGGGTGCTTTTCTTCTCCCAGTATGCCGGCAGGTTTTTTCTTAAAAAAGCTGCCCACCCAGCGCAGCAGTAACCATAAGACATAAACACCGGCTACCAACCCAATGTAAGCCCAGCCCTCGAAGTCAGAATCTTTGATTGCTATCCAATGGGTATTTATCCATTGATACAGTGGCAGATTGAGGGAAAAAAAGACGGACTGCCAAATGGCCCGGTAATAGAAAAAACCCCACGGGTTGGGGCTGCGATCAGTCACCGGGTCGCTGGCCATCATCCAAAACCAGAAAAACGACAATGGGATAATCACCGCTATAAAAAAAGCCGCTGCATATTGCTTTACCCTCGCTGCATCAAGTTTGCGAAGCAGCGAAAAGAACAAGTACAGGGAAATGGTGAAAGTGGTAATGGCGAAAAAATAGAAGTGCAAAAACGCCGAAACAAAAACCGTCAGCGACAAGAAACCACTCGCCAGATATTTTCGCCGGGGCGAAGCCGCCCGCTCGTACAGCAACAACCCATACAGTATGGCTGGCACCACGAACAGCGGGGCTAACCCGAGGTGGGCCGTGAACCGCAGATTTTGCGGCGACAGTACGGTGAGGCCGAAGGCCAGGAGCGCTGCATACCACGGGGGCAACTTCAGCCTGGCAAAAATCAGGTACGTAAACGACGCTCCCAGAATTATGCACACCAAAAGCAAAAGGTACGTAATGCCGAAAACGTACTGAGGAGCATTCGGGAAAACGGGATGTAGTAGTCTGAGCAAAATGGCCAACCCCGGCAATTCGGTGGCAGCAGCGATGTGCTCCTTATACGGATAATTCATCCCTTCGAAATAACTGTATGAGTGGCCATACAGGGCGTGGTTGGCAGCATTAAGTTGGGTTTTTATGCCATCTCCATAAGGCTCGAAGCACTTCGTAGAGTCCAGATTTTGCAGCAGGCCACCGTATTGAATTACAATAAAAACGGCGGTCAGCATTAGTGTCAGGACGAGTCCTTGTAGTTTGGAAGGTGCGCTGATTTTTAGGTTCATGTGCAACAAGATGAGCATGCGGACAAAGGTAACTGCCGGCCGGGAATTCGCTATGGTTAATAGTGACGGGGTGACTCAAACTCGCCCGGTCACTTGGCAATGAAACCACACCCGATTCAAATATCTTCGCAAATCGCGGGAAGGTTTTTTCTACTGAGCATAATTACTCAAACTCCGGAGCCGTACCTTTGTCAATAACATACAAGCGGAAGTAACGCTTTTATAAGCTCTTTGGAAATTGCACATCCCCCTTTAGGCGCTAACCTCTGAAATTCGTGCTTTTTTTGGCAGAAAAATTTGGTGCTGGCTTCGCCAGTGTTAGGGAGGTCAGCCACGAATTATACCACTATTCGATTCGTAAAAATTCGTGAAAATTCGTGGCTGGCCCAACATGAGGTTTTGGGGCGAAGCCCCCAAAACCCTATTTGCACAAAGCCTTTTGGGTTCTGGCTTTGCCAGC
>SCUG01000354.1 GCA_004297645.1 Saprospiraceae bacterium
AACATCCGCTCGTTCATCCGGGTGTATCTGGGTGAAGACGACATCAACACCCTGGAAAAGGAAAATACCACCGTTGGTAGCGACGCTGTCATCAGCATCGTGCCGGCTATCGCCGGGGGCATCTGACCCGCATGTTCATTTTTCTAAAACCACAAAATCCTTTGCGTTATGAACCAGAACAATAAACTAAGCCCGGCCGAAATGGCGCGATATGCGCGGCACATCGCCATCCCGGAGTTTGGCCTGCAAGGCCAGCAAAAACTGAAGGATGGCAGGGTGCTCGTCATCGGCTCCGGCGGGTTGGGCAGCCCGGTATTGCTTTATCTGGCGGCTGCCGGTGTAGGCCACATCGGCATCGTGGACTTCGACATGGTGGACGAGAGCAACCTCCAGCGCCAGGTGCTCTTCAACGTGAACGACGTGGGCCGCTCGAAAGCCGGAACCGCAAAAGCCCGCCTCGAAGCCCTCAATCCGCACATTAATATAAAGGTGTACGAAACGCGGTTCAGCCGCGAGAATGCGCTCAGCCTCGTCCGCGACTACGACGTGGTAGCCGACGGCACGGACAATTTTCCGACGCGCTACCTTGTGAACGACGCCTGCGTGTTGGCGGACAAGGTCAACGTGTACGCCTCCATATTCCAGTTCGAGGGCCAGGTGTCGGTGTTCAATTATTTGCACGAAGACGGGACCAGAGGCCCCAACTACCGCGACATGTTCCCCGAACCGCCGCCTCCTGGCCTCGTGCCCAATTGCGCCGAAGGCGGCGTGCTCGGCGTGTTGCCGGGCATCATCGGCAGCATGCAGGCCAGTGAAGTCATCAAAGTGCTGACGGGAGTCGGGGAGCCATTGGCCGGAAGGCTGTTTCTTTTCGACGCGGCATCGTTCACCACGCGCATTCTGAAGGTGCAAAAAAGCCCGGGCACCCGGATTACGGAACTCATCAATTACGAGCAGTTCTGCGGTATCGAGCCGCCAAAAGAACAAACGCCGCTGAAAGAAGTGACGGTACAGGAGCTGAACCGCCTCCTCATCGAGGGCGGCGATTTTCAACTCATCGATGTGCGCGAGCCGCACGAATATGCCATCGCCAACCTCGACGGGGAACTCATCCCCCTCGGCACAGTCGCCGCCGCCGCCAACCGCATCTCCCGCGAAAAACAGGTCATCGTGTATTGCCGCAGCGGAGTGCGCAGCGCCAACGCCATTCGGGAACTCGAAAGCCTTTTTGGGTTTGAAAATTTGTACAACCTGAAAGGTGGCATCCTGGCCTGGGCAAAAGAAATTGACAGCTCGGTGCCGGTGTATTGAAGTTGGGGAATTGAGAATTGAGAATTTCAGGCAATGACATAAGGTATCCCAATCGCCAATTCTCAATCCTCAATCCCCTCCCCGCTCCAGGCGTTCTGCTTTTTGCAAGTAGGGCCGGCCCAGCGCTTCCTGCCCGCTATCGCGATAAGCGGAGCCGAGGTAGCGGTTGATGACGGGGTCATCGGGGGCGTACTGGAGTGCCTGCGAAAACCACCGGATGGCTTCGGTGAAGTTCTTTTGCATGGCGTGAACAGCTCCCAGATTGCGAAGGGCATCCACCATGCGGGGGTCGTATTTCACGGCATTTTCGTAGCACTCCTTAGCTTTCTCCAACTCATTTTTTTCAAAATAAAGAATGCCCATGTTGCTGTACACAAGCGGGAAGTTGGGCTTGTATTTCAGCGCAAGCTGATAATTCTCCATGGCTTTGTCGCGGTCGCCGTCGCGGTAGTAGGTCAGGCCGAGTTGACTGTAGGCATCGTGGTAGGCGGGGTAAATGCCGATAGCTTTTTCAAAGTACGTCCTTGCCTGCCCGAACCAGGCTTTCTTTTCTTCCGGTGACGTGGCAGCCAGTCCTTTCTGCACGATTTCTATACCGTAGTGAAAGTTGAGTTTGGCAGAATTGGGAGCCGTCTCAATATCCGCCTGATACAGCGAGTAGCTGGTCGTCCAGTCGAGATTGCGGGTAACGGTTTTCAGGCTGTACATCGCCAGAATAAGTCCGGCGGCGGCCCAAAGGATTTTGTTTTTAAACAATGCAGCCACTGGTAAATGACCCTCCTCAGCGTTGGGAATCTTTAAACCCACCTTAAAAATTTTCAACAACGCCAATGCCAGCGCAAGGGCAAACCCCGGCGAAGCCGTGTACAAAAACCGGTCGCCGAACGACGAGCCGATGGTGATGAAGATGTTTGAAAAAATGGAGAAATTGATGAGGAAAAACAGAATGGCGAACGCCCACAAGTCTTTCTTTCTAAAACGGAAAACTGCAAACCCGCCCATGCCAGCCCACGCCAGCAGGGAGAGCCACGCCCGCCAGTCGCCCCATCCGGTCAGCGGTATTTGGTTGTAGCCAAAGTCGCTGCTGAGCGGGTGCGGGAAGAGCAGCGTCCCAAGGTATTTGCCGAGGAGGAGGAAAGCGTTGGCAAGGCGGGTCGCCGGGTCAGTGGCCGCCACGAGGTAGTTGTCGAGCACCGTAACGCCGCCAGGGTTGAGCATATCGCCGATGACGGCTTTTCGCACCAAAACAAAAATGAGCGCTGGCACGGCGAACAGCAGCGTGGTGGAGGCGATTTTCGAAGATTTGCATTTTGAAAAAAAGTACATAGCCAGTGGCACAATAGCCACGAAAGTCACGGCATTCTCCTTGCTGAAGAGGGCCACCGTGTAGCTCAGCAGGGACAACACGAGCCACTTAGCACCCCTGCCTTCGAGGTGCCGCCACAAAAAATTTATGGCGAGGATGCTGCACAGAAACATCACGATTTCGTCACGGCTCTTGATGTTGGCGGCCACCTCCACGTGCACGGGATGTGCCACGAAAAACAGCGTGGCCAAAAACGGCAGCAGCAGGGAGTACCCTTTGAGCAGCTTCCGCAAGGTGAGAAAAAGCAAAGCCCCCGTGAGGGCATACAGCAGGATATTGATGAGATGGCCAAGCCACGGTTGGTCCGGCGCCAGCGCCCATTCTATGGCGAACATCGTCATGGGAACGGGCCGGTAAAGCTCGCCAGGACTGTTCCAGTAGCCGTAACGGGCATGGGTTTTCCAGAGTGTGGGGATGCCCTCGAATCCCTGTTTGGTGACGAAATTTTCTTTGATGACGGAGAAATCGTCGAGCACATAATCGTGGCCCAACGTGTTGATGTAGAGCAAAAAGCCGAAGATGGCGAGGGCAAAGGCGAGCAAGCGGAGTGTCTTTTGCCGGTTGGCCTCTGGGCGCTTTTGAAGTTGTGTGGCTGATTTGCGTTTTGTCCTTTTAGCTGCCATGTTGTTTGGTTGAAACTATGGTGCCGTGCGGCGGAGACAAATTTAATCCAAATCCTTTCTTTCCGTGCCTTCAGCCTCCAAAATCAGACCTTCGCCATAAGCCCCGGCCGGTGTTTGAAAGCCGGTCTTAAGGTCGGAGGACAGCACCTTTTGCAGAATGAGAAGGCTCGTCAACACGGTGAGGGTATAGCCCTCCGGGGTGGTGAGGGTAGCCTGCCGCGTTTGCCCTTTTTCGTTGCGCACCTCTCCCCAAAGGCAGGCGTGGCTGCCTGCCCGTTGGGCGTCGGAAGGCCCGGCCGGCCGCTGCCCTACTTTGCGGCGGGCGATGTTTTTCACAAACTCCGTTCGCAAAAGCCAGCCGAAGTGGCGGCTCCATTTCACCTGGCGGTAAGCGGAAGGTGCCACGCTCATGTACACCTCGATGTTGGGGATGCCCGTGGTGCGGTAAGCCGTGGAGACATCGCCCCAGGGGATGGTCATGGCAAACAGCGCTTTACCTCCACCTGGAAAGCGCAGGGTTTTGTGCCCTAAGGGCACGCGGACGATTTTCCCGTTTTTGCGCACAGCTCCCGCTTCGCCGAGATTTTCCACCATCGTCATGGCTGTGCCATGGGAAACCCCGCCGCGGGGAGTGCCAAAAGCAAGGCGGAGGTGAGTGGCATCGGGCAGCCGGTTTTTGAGGTGCAGCGCTAAGCAATCTGTGGGCACCACATCGAACCCCACACCGGGCATTAGCATGACGCCGGCCTTTTTGGCTTTTTCATCAAAATGATACCCCATTTCAAAAACAGCCATTTCCCCGGTGATGTCGAGGTAATGGGTGCCGGTGCGCAGGCAAGCCTCCATCATGGGGCGGGCAGTGCGGTTGAACGGCCCGGCGGCGTGTAGTACCACAGGCACCTCCCGCAGGGCGGCGTCCAATTTTTCGGTTTCCGAGAGGTCGAAGGCCCGCCAGGGGCAATTGAGGGCATCGGCCAAGGCATTTATTTTTTGCTCATTGCGCCCGGCGAGTAAAGGCGAGAGGCCCGCATCTTTGGCATGGCGTGCGATGAGTTGGCCGGTGTAGCCGTTGGCGCCGTAAAGGAGAAAAGACATGAGGAAAAAGGTTTGTGGTTCCGGGTTTCGGGGCTGAAAGCTACGAAAATGGTTGCAATGACCCGCCTGAAATCTGATACGCACACCAGTCATTGGCGAAGGGAACTCATCATCAAATTACATCCCCGGATGTCGCTGTTATCGAGGCGGCCGAGCACCTCGAAAGAGCCGTCGGGGAATACCCGGCCGAGGTCGCCGGTGGCGATAAAGCTGCACGTGTCGAAGTTGGCCAGGTCAATGATGTCGAGTACCCCGGTTTTGCCGGGTTGTTGCCGCGTCAGGGGGTCGGTGATTTCCCGCGAGAAAACGCGCATCGAAGGCGCCGGGAAGAAGCGCCCCTCCCCTTTTGAGTAAGCTTGCGAGAAAAGCTCCGTCATGCCGTACTCTGAGTGGATGACACTCACTTTGAAGGCCTTTTTCAAAATGCCGTGCAACTCCGGCCGGGTCAGTTCACGGCGGCGGCCTTTCATGCCACCCGTTTCCATGACAACCACGTCGTGGAGGCCGGGGGCATGGCGTTCCGCCAAATCCAACAGGGCGAAACTAACACCGAGGAGGAGCACTTTTGGCGGCCTTCCGGCCGCAATAATCTGCAATAACTCATCTGTATTTTTTAAAAAAAAACCGCTTTGCGGGTAGTTGGACTGCCGGATAAAATGCTCCGCCATGCAAACCAACGAGGAGCCTAAGCGTTCGAGATAGGAAGGCAAAAGCGCCAGGATGCAATATTCGGCAGGGTCGCCATAAAAGTGGCGGAAGCCGCTCATGGCATTTTCTAAATAAAAATCTACATCCCGAACGGGGAGGCGGCTGGTGGCGTCCCCGGTGGTGCCACTGCTGCTGAAAGTAGTCTCCGGTATCCAAGTTCCCGTTTTCACCACGTGGTTTTTAAAAAACTGGATGGGCAAAAAAGGGATGGAACCGATGGAGTCAACTTTTTGGAAATCAACCTTTAGAAGCGAAAGATAGCGGGCGTAAACAGCATTGTGAGCCGCCTGAAAACGGAACACGTCTAATGCCAGTGCATCGAAGGTCCCCGGCACCATGGTCCGTACTTTTTGAAAAATAAATTCCCTTTGTTGTTCGTATGACATGCAGCCGGCTTGTGATTGAAAGGAGGAAAGGTTAATTTTCCGATGCAAAAAAATGAAAGGATGACAGAAAAGAAAATTTTAGCGCGGGTCAAGTACCTGCCGGTGGTGGGGTTGGCGCTGCTCGCCGCCTGTGCCTCGCCACCCAATTACCCCATCGAGCCGCACATCGAATTTCTCAGCTTGAGCAAAGACACGCTCCAGCGGGGCGCTTTCTTTCAGGATACGGCCTTCATCACCATCTCTTTCACCGACGGCGACGGTGACATCGGCGATGCCGACTCGCTGAACCTGTTTTTAAAAGACCTCAGAACAGAGTCTGTCACCAAAAACAGAATCCCCTTTGTGCCGGAATTAGGCGCCGCCAATGGCCTGAAAGGCGAAATTACCGTCCGGATTTTTTCTACCTGCTGCGTGTTTGACCCAGACCTGGGTCTCGACCCCTGCGTGGACGTACATCCATCGCTGCCGGTGGATGAACTCGTCTATGAAATGTACATCGTGGACCGGGCGGGCCACCAAAGTAATAAGGTGCAAACCAGCACCATTTACATCCCCTGCAACTAATACCCTAAGCCACCTCCACCGTAGCGGCGGGTACTTTCTCCATCTCTTTTTTCAATTCCAGATAGGTGCGCTCGCTGACGGGCACCTGTGGCAGCCGCACTTCCCTGCTGCAAAGTCCCAATATCTCCAGCGCACACTTGATGCCGGGCGGGTTGCCGTCCACGTAGAGCCAGGGGTGTACGTCGAGCAGGCTGGCATTCAGGCGCTGAGCGGTTTTGAAATCGCCGGACAGCGCCGCCCTGACCATGCCCGAAAACTGCGCCGGGTAAGCGTTGGCAATCACGGAAATAACGCCGTAGGCTCCCGCCCCGATTAATGGCAGGGTGAGGACGTCGTCACCGGAAAACACCAAAAAGTCCTTTGGTTTGTTTTTCAGAATTTGCATGGCCTGGTTGATATTGCCCGAAGCCTCTTTCACCGCCAGGAATTTGTTGGTAGCGTGCGCCAGTCGAAGCGTGGTTGCGGCCGTCACATTACACGCCGTGCGGCCCGGGACATTGTAGATAATGATGGGCAGGGGCGACCTTTCAGCCAATTTCATATAATGCTGGTAAATGCCTTCCTGGCGCGGCTTTAAGTACGCCGGACTGCTGGACATTACTGCCATGAAGCCCTCCAAGTCGTACGTGTCGAAGCGTTCGATTAGCTGTGCAGTGCAGTTGCCGCCGAAAAGGCCGGCAACGAGTGGCACCCGCCCTGCTACTTTCTCAACGGTAAACTTTAACACCGCTTTGCACTCGCTGGTGGTCAGCGTCGCAGCTTCGCCTGTAGTGCCGAGCGACACGATAAAATCAACCCGGCCGGAAATCACATGTTCGATGATATTTTCGAGCGCCGGAAAATCAATTTTGTCCCTTTGGAACGGCGTAACCAACGCGACGCCAGTGCCAGATAATTGCTGTTTCATGGTAATTATTTTTTCAAACCAAAATCAGCGCATCCTTTGCGGCGGTGGTTGTTGCTGTGGAAGTGGGTTTCATTTTCTTTAAGTAAAAAACAACTTGGTTGATGAATGCCTGTAAGCCACCCTCCTTCGGGGCATCTATCATAAGGTCGTAACAGTATGTTTTTTCGGAGGCCCTCCCCACCCGGAACCGGGCTTGGGACATTGCAGCGATGTATTCCACCGCCACTATTTCTTTTTGAGAAAAAATGAGCAGCAGGTCAAAAGGTTTTTCCATAAATGCGTTTATGACACTGCTTTGGGGGCG
>SCUG01000355.1 GCA_004297645.1 Saprospiraceae bacterium
GCACAAGTACAGAATATGCGACCTCTCCGAGGTCGAAAAATTACCCGCTGAATAATATTCTACAAATATTCGACCTCTCCGAGGCCGGTTGATAATAGTCAATTTTTTACAGGAAAGCCCCGTATCGTCCCCGAATAATCGGGGATAATAGATGCTTACCCACACAATTTCATAAAGAACCTAAAAACTTCAGAAATGAACTTCCATCGCATCTTCGACATCCTGCCCTATCAGCTGGCAAAGTACCCACAAAAAGCTGCCCTCACCGAACGCCGGAAAGGGGAGTGGGTGAAATATTCCACCGAAGAATGCCTCGACATCATCGCCCGTCTCAGTTGTGGCTTGCTCCGCCTGGGCCTGACCCGCGGCGACCGGGCGGCCCTGATGGTCAGCGCCGGTAGCCCGCCATGGTACTTTTTCGATTTTGCCCTGCAACAAACCGGCGTCGTGGTGGTGCCGCTGCACGACACGCTGGTGGTGCAGGATGTGGCCTACATTCTCAAAGATGCCGGCGTGCGGCTTTGCATCGTTTCTGGTGCGGCACAGTACCGCAAAGTGTTGCAGGCAAAGGCCGGGGTACCATCCCTTCAGCATATTTTTTCTTTTGAAAAAATGGATGGGGTGCTGCATTGGGAAACCCTGCTCGCCCCGCCAACAGAACAGGAGAGTGCCAATTTAGCTGCCCTAAAAGACAGCATTGCGGAAACGGACCTCGCCACGTTGCTCTATACTTCCGGCTCCACCGGCCGGCCAAAAGGCGTCATGCTCACCCATGCCAATATCGTCAGCAACATCAAATCCCTCCTGACCCTCGTGCCCGTCAACCATCGGAAAACGGCCCTCAGCTTTTTGCCGGTCAGCCATATTTTCGAGCGCGTGGTGGGCTATTTATATATGGCGGCGGGCACCTCGGTATGGTTTGCCCGAAGCATGGGCCATTTCCCGGTGGATGTACTGGAGGTGCGTCCCCATTTTTTTACGGCCGTTCCAATCGTGTTGGAAAAAATGCAGGAACGCGTACTGGAGGGCCGCCGGAGTAAAGGTTTTTGGGGTAAAAAAATACTTGGCTGGGCATTGGCCTGCGGCCAAAATTTCGACCCGCTGGAAAAGCTATCCCCCGTGTTTTGGCTGCGCCACCAGTTTTTGGATCTGTTCGTTTACCGGCATTGGCGGCGCATGTTGGGCGGGCGGGTGGAGGGCATCGTGGTAGGTGCGGCGGCGCTCCAGCCCAAGCTGGCCCGGCTTCTTTGCGCAGCGGGCATTCCCGTCCGCGAGGGCTACGGCCTGACGGAGACTTCGCCTGTGGTTGCATTCAACCGTTTCGAGCCGGGGCTTTACCGGTTCGGCACGGTGGGCATCCCCATTCCCGGCGTCGAAGTGAAAATTGACCAGCCCAGTGAAAACGGCGAGGGTGAAATCCTCGTACAAGGACCTAACGTCATGGCCGGCTATTTCAACCAACCCGAAGACACAGCCGCGGCACTTAGCCCCGATGGTTGGCTGCACACCGGCGATGCAGGTAAATTAGTGCACCGTCGCTTTTTGAAAATAACAGGCCGTCAGCGGGATTTTTTCAAGACTACCAGCGGTAAATTCGTAGCACCACTGAAAGTGGAAACCCAACTGCAATCCTCCCGATTTATCAAACAGAGCATTGCCGTGGGCCTGAACCGGCCCTATGTGGCGGCGCTCATCGTGCCCAATTTCGAAGCCCTCGAAACGTGGTGCCGCGAAAACAACGTCCATTGGACGGCTCCCCAGTTCATGGCACTGAACCCCAAAGTGCTGAAGTTGATGGGTAACCAAATTGAGGAGTTGAATCAGTCGCTCGAACCCCACGAACGGGTACGCCGCTTTGCCCTGCTCCACGAAGAATGGACACCCGAAAACGGCGGCTTGACGCTGACCATGAAACTGATGCGCGGTGTGCTGGTGAAAAAATTTGAAAAGGAAATAGAGGAGCTGTTTCACACATCTGGCCATTAGCTTTGAACCAACAGCTCATGGCTTACAGCAATTTTATAAGGACAAAACCTGGCGCTCGAAAGCAAAAAATCAACGGCGGTACAGGGTTTTGAAATTCCAGTGTCTGAAATTTTCGAGACTGCCGGATAGCCTACCACACAAACTCCAATTGAACTTCCACGTCTTTGCTCAGGCTGCGGCACACCGGGCAGCCCTTCGCCGCTTCCACCAACAGGCTTTTTTCAGCTTCGCTGAAATGGTTCTGCGGCATGTAAAAAGTAACCTCCACCTTCCCGATGCGGCGAGGCTCCGAAGCCATGATCTTGTTGACGGTGCATTTGGCACCCACCAGCCCGATGCCGTTGTCGCGGGCTTTTATGCCCATGATGGTCATCATGCACGACCCGAGTGCCGTGGCCACCAGGTCGGTCGGCGAAAATGCCTCTCCCTTCCCTTGGTTGTCGCAAGGTGCATCACTGATGATGCTCTTTCCCGACTGAAGGTGGGTGGCAGTAGTGCGAAGTTCTCCGTTGTAAATTATTTCAGAAGTCATATCTCTAAGTTTTAAGCCGTTTATTTTTCATAGGGTTCTGCCCTCTTTCCATCCCGGCCTTGGGTCGTTTTTGAAGCAAGTCGTGAATGAAGCCTCCATTGCAATTGCTTATCTCACGAATAAAACGACACCGGCGCCACATCCACCATCGTCTTCAAACCGGGCGTGCTGCGCAAAACCTGAGGAATGGCATTCAACGTGATGGCACAGGTGGCAACGTCGCCGTTCACGCCACCGGCAATTTTGGATTGAATGCGGGGTGTGCCGTCAATGATGACCTCGTCGTAGCTCTCTGGCTCGCCGATGGAGGCCTGGAATTCAAGTTTGATTTTTACCACTCCATTGACGTACCCATTCCCGATTTGCCGCACACCCGTGGCGTAGCCTGCCGGGATGGTCATGGCATCAGTCACGATTTCGTTTTTTGCTACGACAGGGCTGATGATGTCTTCCGTTTTGTCCAGTTTCCATCCCATGCGCCGGGCGATGAGTTGCATGCTCTGCGTGAGGCCTACATGGCGCAGGGAGCCGTCCTGCTTTTTATGCTCAAACTGTTCGAGAGCAAGCCCGGCACCTATTTTCTTTTGAAAAGGAATCCGGCGAAATTGGGCGTTTTGGTAGCGTTTGACGGTCACCGTTTTTACATCCTGGCAAACGGCAGTGAGGAAGGTGGGGAGGGCGTCCATCAAAAAGCCTGGGTTGATGCCGGTGCCGAGAACCGCCACCCCTGCGGCTTTGGCTGCTGCATCTATGCGCATTGCAAGTTCAGAAGCTGCTTCCCACGGGAAGCTCAACTCTTCACAAGTCGAAACGATGGGGATGCCATGTGCAAGAATTTCCTCTATCTGCGGCGTAATACTCGCCATGTCTGAAACGGTGGTTAGCACCGCCACATCGGGTTTATTTTTGACGACAGCCGCTGAGATGCTACTTGCGACGGCTACGCCGGAAGGTTTACCTCCAGCTAACTCGCCGAGGTCCTTTCCGAAGAGATTGGGGTTTTTGTCAACGGCGGCCGAGGTGGTGAGGCCGGGTCTTTCAGCGATGAAGTTTGCGATTTTGAGGCCCAACGGGCCAAGACCGATTTGCAGGATGTTCATAAACAGGGATTTTTAAAATGCTTAGCAAACGGCAAAATGCTCATTCGGTCAATTTCTACCGGTCAATCATTTAAATGGCCTCAAACCCAGTGTAAGAGTGCAATACTTTTGGCAGGCGGATGCCGCCGGAAGTCTGGTTGTTTTCCAGCAATGCGGCCACAATACGGGCAAGGGCGAGGGCACTGCCGTTGAGGGTATGCGCTAAGCGCATGCCTTTGCCGTCTTTGAATCGCACCTTGAGCCGGTTGCTTTGATAGGTTTCAAAATTGGAGACAGAGCTAACCTCAAGCCAGCGTTTCTGCGCCGCCGACCACACTTCAAAATCAAAAGTCAGGGCAGAGGTGAAACCCATGTCGCCGCCGCAAAGTCGCAGAATGCGGTAGGGCAGTTCCAGCTTGTCCAACAACCCGGAGACATGGGCCAGCATTCCATTCAGTTGGTCGTAGGAGGTGTCGGGGTGAACGATTTGCACGATTTCCACTTTGTCGAACTGGTGCACGCGGTTGAGGCCACGCACATCAGAACCGTAGGAGCCGGCTTCCCGCCGGAAACAGGGGGTGTATCCCGTGAGCTTGATAGGGAAGTCTTTTTCTTCTACAATTTCGTTGCGGTAAATATTGGTCAGGGGCACTTCGGCGGTGGGTATCATATAAAAATCGTCTTCGCCGATGTAATACATTTGCCCTTCTTTGTCGGGAAGTTGGCCGGTAGCTTTGGCGGATTCCTCTTTCACCATGAGAGGCGGGATGATTTCTTCATAGCCCGCTTTGGTAGCCTCGTCAAGGAAAAAGTTGATGAGCGCGCGTTCAAGGCGGGCCCCCTTGCCCCGGAATACCGGAAATCCAGCGCCGGTGATTTTTACGCCCAATTCCAGGTCGAACAAGTTGTATTTCGTGGCCAGCTCCCAGTGAGGGATTGCATCTTCGCCCAAATTGGGGAGGGGTTTATCCCAAGCCCTGTACACTTCATTGTCTTCGGACGTTTTGCCGGCAGGCACCGATTCATGCGGGATGTTGGGCACCGTGAGCAGCAATTTTTCCACCCGCTCCGCTGCATCCATCATGGTAGTTTCGAGGGTCTTGATGCCGGCTTTCAGTTCGCTCACTTTTTCTTTGAGTGCACCAGCTTCGGCCTGCTTGCCTTGCTGAAAGAGGCCGCCAATCTCTTTGGAGAGCCTTTTTGTTTCGGCAAGATTGTTGTCCATCTCGGTCTGTGCGGCCTTGCGCGCATCATCAAGTGCGACTATTTCATCAATAACTTTGAGGTTCTCCCCCGTATAATTCCGCAATTGCAATCCCTGAATGACACGCTCCTTATGTGTTCTTATGAAGTTGAGTTCTAGCATGGAGTAAGTTTTTGAATAACCAAGAACGAATGGCGAATTTGGTATTGAAAAATAAAACCCGGTGAACAACAGTTCCCGGATGATTGTTAAGGAGCGTGATATTACTCCTATTGAGTTCCATCGTCTTCCGGTTTCATCACAAAAAAAACATCCCTCAAAGAGTTTATTTTATCTAAATTTAATCCTACGCTTACTTATATTGCTCTTGT
>SCUG01000356.1 GCA_004297645.1 Saprospiraceae bacterium
CCATCGAAATTCATTGCCCTCACTATTTGTACTAAGCCTATTTGGTTCTGGCTGCATCCCGATTACCCGGATGGCTAAAGTTTAATAGCAAATGTCAAATGGACAAAACCTGGCGTTCAAGAGTATAAAAGTCATAAAAACTTTTCAGTGTCAGCACCAGTTGTTCCAGGTTTTCAAATTCGCCGCCCTCCAGCACAGCGGCGAGGATGGCATGAAAGCACTCAACGTGCCCGTTTTCTCCGGGATGTAGGGGTGCGTGTTTTCCTGTAGGAGCTGGTTTTCCGACAGGAACTCCCGCACCGTTTTCGCCAGGAACTGGGCGCCGTTGTCGCTGTGGACGGTCACCGACAACGCAGGTCTGCTGCCTGTAGGTGTTCTTCGATGATGGCTTCCCACAATGCCTTCACTTCCGCCTTGGTCATGGCGAAGCCGGCTTACCAGCCCAGCGCCACTCGTGTGAAGGTGTCGATGACCGTGAGCACGAATGCGTTGCGCCCCTGCCCCGGCACGTGCACGTACTTGATGTCCATCTCCAGTATCTCGAGCGGCCGGCGGGGCTTGACCACCCGGTACTTTACAAAGTTCCGGTGCAGCCCCTTGCGAAGGCTCTGCGAGTTCAGCAGTTTGTTTTCTTTCATTATGCGGTAAACCTTTTTGGGGTTTATCAGGTAGCCGTCCAGTTACAGTTGGGCGCAGGTCTTTTGGTACCGTAATCCACAAAGTCCCCTTTGAGCAGCTCCCGGATGCGCTCCAATACTGATTCGTTGGAGACCGTCACCTGCCCGTCGCCCCAGACCATTTGGGTGGATGCGCTTGGCTTCGCCCCGCCCTTGCCGCCGCTGGGCCGATAATAGTAACTGCTTTTGCTCATGCCCACAAAGTCAAGCGGATTTCTTGCCTTAACTTGTTGTCCTAATTTTTGGGAGAACTACAGGCTCTCAGCTATGCCTACAACACCGATAAAACCCACCTCCTCAATGTCGCCGGCGCCGTGACGGGCGATGCTGGCAAACACGGCTTCGTGGCCCCCGGCGGGGATTACCAATACGACGCCAACGGCAACCTCACCTACGATGAGGGCAAGAACATCACCATCAAATACAACTACCTGAACCTGCCCCGTGAAATCATTGCGTCTTGTGAGCGGGGGGGGGGGGGTAACTCCCAAAATGCCTTAGCTCCCCTGCAAAAAAGCGAAGGCCCGCACGAAGCGGGCCTTCCAAGAATCTTCCTTTTTCTTTGCGGGTGTCTAACGGCACACGGCCAATTTTTTCATAATTGGCGCTTTGCCCTCAGGTATTAACTGCACGATGTATTGACCATCTCTCAGGTCTGCCAAGTCTAATTTGTATTCGCTGGAAGAGGCATCGTCCAGCTTTTGGGTTTTCACCAATTGGCCCAATGAATTGTACAAATTCACCAGAATTTTTTGACCCGTTGCTGCACCGTCCCATTCGAGCGTGACAGTGCGGGAGGCAGGGTTCGGGTGCATCGCAAATTCAGGAGTGCCCGGAGCGGTGAGTTGTTTCTCCCCGCCATTTCTTGCCGAAATAACAGGAGCCGCATTTTCCATTTTGAAAGCATCCGGTTTTTCACCGTTGGTGATGTCCGAATGTTCCGGAGCCATGAGGTTGACGCCGGGTACAGAAACCCATTGCTCCACTATGCAGTAGTAATTCCATTGGGCGTCGGCCATGTAAACCTTCACGTAATAATTGCCTGCTGGCAGGCCGGTAATGACCGAAGGATTGGCGCAATTATTTAAACAGGAGAACACTTCGCTCCAGCCGCTGTCGAACACCTGAACGATGACATTCGGGCCGGTAAGTCCTTCGATAAATATTTTATTAGGGCAGGTGCTGATAACGACGTTGCATTCTTCGCAACCTGACTGAACCTCTTTAATCACGCAGTTGCTTTCTACAAAGGTAGTGCAACCTACCCGCCGGGAGCAGCGAATATACCAAGTGGTTTGGTTGATGGTGGGCGGGTTGTATTCTGGCGCGTTGGAGTTGGGAATGGCCTGGTTGATATTGTCGGGGCAGCCTGCCGTGGAGGCTAACCAGACGTACTCTATGTCGCCCGCCCCCCCCGATGGGAGGTTCACATTGACGATGGGTGCGGGGTCGTAGCTGCCGCAGTTGCTCTCGTCGTAGCCAATGGTGCCGCCGTTTGTCACATTGTCGCAAGGAGGCGGGCTGGCTTTGAAGCCTGCATCAATGGTGAGATTTATTTCACCCTGTGCCAGGGTGATGCATGGCGATTTTCCAAAAAACTGGTCGGCGTCGCTGTCTTCCTCGTCGTTTATTCCGGCGTTGGGCGTCGTTACCGCCAACGGGAAGCCGAAGTATTCCTCGCCGGGGTTGGCGAACTGAACGGTGTATTCGCCTGCGTCGAGGTTGCCGAACATGTACATGCCGGTGGCAT
Organism: Saprospiraceae bacterium; assembly: GCA_004297645.1. Taxonomy (GTDB): domain Bacteria; phylum Bacteroidota; class Bacteroidia; order Chitinophagales; family Saprospiraceae; genus UBA6168. The sequence continues at coordinate 2,428 of SCUG01000356.1, forward strand.
CGGTCAGGGTGAAATCAAGCGTGTTGCCATCGCAATCTTCAAGAAATACAAAAACATCGCCCATCCCCGGTTCTTCTTCACCCTGAATGCCATCGCCGTTTTGGTCAAACCAAACGTAATCTCCGATTTTTCCCTTTGGCTCCACGGAGCAAGCTCCGGGCGATTCGGCTAATTTATAATCCTTGCATTCTGTATTCTCCGAATCATTGGCATAGACATTTATGTCGTAAGCCACTGGAACACCGCCCACCGTCACGGCGGTACCATAAGGTGTGGGAGGGATGAAGTAGGCGCCGTAAAAGGCGTTGTCGTAGCTGCCGGTCCACGTGCCGCTGGTGTTGTTGCCGGTTACAACGATGTCAAAGGAGTAGGTATCATCACCGGGAGCTGGGGTTCCATTGTTGGAACACACGATGTTCTCGATAGAGATGCTAATGTTGCAGGACGGTGTTTCAAAGATGCCTGCATCCACTCTGGTTTCGTTATCGCCAGGGGCGAGGAAGTAGCAGGCCGTAGTGCCGTCAGCCGGATTGGCATCACTGTCGAGCGCCTCGATGGCAGCGTTGGGTTGGGTAAATTCGAATCCTGCGGGAATCCCGCTGAATGCCACTTTATAAGCCATGCCAGGAGCCAAATCGGTGAAAAGATAATACCCGCTGGCGTTGGTGGTTTTTTCATTCATAAAAGTGCCATCGCACTTGAACAGTTTCACCGTGACACCCGGTACGCCCGGCTCATTCTGGTCTTGTTTACCATCCAGGTCGAGGTCGTTCCAGACGAAGTCACCAAGAGAAGCCTTGGCTTCGCCTTGCGAACAAGGGGGAGGTGGTTGAATGACTTGGCTGAGGTGGCATTGAGGAGCATCGTTATCCCTGATGTCCAATGCTACAAGGCCGTGAGATATGAATAAGGGCCCTTCCAGTGTAGGGGTGCCATAATTTCCATTGATGGTCCAGTTCCAGGCGCTGTTGCTGACGTCAGCATTCCATCCCGAACCAGAGCCTGTAACTAAAAGATTGAAAGTCCATTTGTCATCACCGGGTGTTGAAGTGCCTTCGTCGAAGCAGGCGATGCTGCCAATTTCGGCGTGGATGTTCACCACCTTTTTGATGACGCAGTTGCTGGCTTTCCAGCCTTCGTTTTCCGCCGTTTCATCAGCGCAGCCAGCCACCCTTACCATCCTGACGTACCACGTCGTCTGTGTGATATAACCGGGGTCATAGCTTTCCCCGG
>SCUG01000357.1 GCA_004297645.1 Saprospiraceae bacterium
GCCGGCAGATGAGAGTTGGGCGAAGAGGCTGCTGTACAGGGCATTTTCCTGAGCTATCCAGTGGGTGATGAACATGTCGTAGTCGCTGTCGCCATCCCAGTCACCAACGGCGATGCCCATGGCGCCGCGGTAGTCGGCGACGAGGGCTTGGTGGCTGATTTCGTCGAAGGTACCATCGCCCTTGTTTTTATACAGAACGTTGTCGGAGACGTCGTTGGCGACGTAAATGTCGGGCCAGCCGTCTTCGTCGAGGTCGGCCCAAACGGCGGCGAGGCTCCGCCCGTTTTCTCCGGCCACGCCTGCTTTTTTGCCCATTTCTGTAAATGTGCCGTTGCCGTTATTTTTAAACAAAAGATTGCGCTCCGCCGGGAAGGAGGAGGGGTTGATACTCGCTGGCACTTCCACGTCGTACTGCTTGCTCGATTCCCTGGAGGTCTGGTAGGTGTACTGCACGTAGCCGCAGACGTAGAGGTCGGGGAACCCGTCGCGGTTGAAATCGCCCCAGTTTGCGCCCGTCCAAAACCCGTTGAATCCAGCGATGCCTGCCCGGTCGCTTGTTTCGGTGAAGGTGCCGTCGCCGTTGTTGTGGAAGAGGTGGTTCTTGCCAAAAGTTGAAACGAAAAGGTCAGGCTGGTGGTCGTTGTCGTAATCGGCCCAGGCGGCGCCCATGCCCCAGCACCGGAGGTCCACGCCGGCCTGCTTGCTCACGTCGGTGAAAGTGCCGTTGCCGTTGTTGTGGTACAAGACACATGTGGCGGGCGAATCCTGTGGCACTGCCCCGTCTTTCGTCAGTGGCCCCACCTCGTTCACGACGAAAAGGTCGGGCCAGCCATCGCCGTCGTAATCGCCCCAGGCAGCGCCGGAACCCATGTCTTCGGGCAGTTGAAAGGTGCGAAAGCCGGAAAAGTGCCGGAAGTGGATTCCTGCGCTTTCGGTGGCATCGGCAAAGGTGACCCGAGGGTAGCCTTCGGGGACGTTGCGGCCGAGGTCGTTGGTCAGGCCCTCGGTCTCTTTCCCTGGCAGATAGGTGGTTTTCGCCGGAGTTAGGAAATACATTCCGAGGAGGATGGCGGAAATAACCACCACCCCAATCAGGGCGGTGGTGATGACTTTTCTTCTGCGTTTCGGTAGGTTTTGCAGCATGGTGCGGTAAGTGAGAGATGAAAAAATGCGAACAAGAGGTGACACCTTTTCAAAAGATGTCACCTCCGTGGGTTTATTCCCCGTTACTCAGCTTTGCTTCGAATTAACAACGATGGTCTTCACGTCCTTCGACATTTCGGTGACGGGGGCTGTCAGGCCTGCGTCGGCGCCGAAGAGGAAGTTGAGCAAAAACTGGTCGAACTTGCGGTAGAGGAGCCTTGCCGTAACGTGGAGTTCGCCGGGCTTGCCAGCGTTGAACTGAAATTCGGTCTGCGGAACGGGCTTGGCCGTGCCTTCGCCTTTTTTCATCGTGGCGGGGCAGGAAAAGGCGTATTCCGCCTTGTCAGAAAAACCGGGGAACATCGAACGGCGGTACCTCACGCCGACCATTTCCCAGAGGTTGTGTTTGTCAATGAGGTTGCCGTACTTGTCAACGGGTTCGGCCTTGAACATGAAGGCGCCGGGTTCGATAAAATTCGCAGTGTCGCGAAGGCCGGAGGAAAACACTTGGTTGCCGTCCTGGTCGGTCACCACGATTTCCACCCAGGCCTGTATAATGTCGAGCGGGCCAGTGGGAAATTCGTGCCCCACTTTATTATTGGTGATGAGGGCCTGTATGTCCACTTTGTCGCCAACATTCACCTGCTTCGGTACGACCAACTCGATGGGCACGGCGGGGCCTGTTTTCCACTTAGCAGCGATTTCGGGGACTTCGATTTCTCCTCTCAACCATTTTCGGGTCAATTCGATTTGCTCGTCTGCGCCATCTATTTTCAGGGCCTTTGCCATAAACTGGTTGGCAGCGAGGAAGCGGTGGCTGCGGTGTTTGTTGTCGCCGGGGGTGCGGTTATAGTCGGCGTCGTCACCGTTGGAGGGGTCCATGGAATCGAGGAGGGGCATGTGGCACTCGCGGCATTCTACTGTTTTGGTGGGGTCGCCGGGGTGGTTCCAGCGGCTTTTGCGCCAGTTGTCGAATTGGTTTTGCAACTGCACCCAGCCCACCTTGTTGATTTCTTCGTCAATGAACTGCTTGTGGCAGGCGGCACAAAATTCCGGGCTTTTGAAAAGTTTGTGTTGCAACGATGCAATGTGTTTCTGTGGATAAGCCCGGATGAGGTAATCACTCAAGATTTTGGCGCTTTTCCCCTCTTTCATTTCAAACATGTAGCGGTCGGGTTGCGTCATCACATAGTTGGCGTTGCCCTTGACATCGGTCTTTTTTATGGCGTGGCAGGAGATGCATGACACGCCTTCCTTGTAACCTGTCAGGTTGGTCAGGTCTTTTACGAAAATGTTTTTGGTGCCTGAAAACAACGAGATGGGGTCGTGGCAACCGCCACAATAGCGGGTAGATTCCGCTCCGTTTTGCTCCGCCATAACGGACTGCACTTTTTGAAAACCTACGTCCATGGCCGACCAGCGGTGGGCGCTCACTTGCCACTCTTTGTAAATCTCCTCGTGGCAACCCGAAGTGCCGCAGCCTTCAGAACCACTCATTGATTTGGAGTCAAAAGCACCGCCCGTATTCGTGGTGGCAAGGCTCGGGGCAAAGGGCCGGTCGCCGCCGTAATTCAAATTGTAATCTTCAGGAAATTCATTGTTCAAAGCCACAGGCTTGTAGCTGTACCCCGCCAGGAATATCGTCGCCAATAAAATGACGGATAAAATGGCCGTGTTCGACAGGTACTTTTTTTGGGCTGTCACAATGGTTTGCATGACGCCCGCCGTGCGCGCTTTGTAGTTGCGCACCATCGGCAGCACGGTGTGCGGCAACAGGAACACGACGAGGGCAAACGTGGACACCACATGCACCATGTCCCAGGTATGGCTGATTTTTGGTTGAAAGGCAGCTTGCCAGGTCAGTATCAAACCGCTGACCGCCAATGCCAAACCAAGCAGCATAGTGACGTACCCCGTGAATTTAAAATGGTCCATCTTCTTCCAACGGTATATCATGAGGTGCCGGGCCATGTACCACAGAAAGGGGATGGTGAAAATTAGCCCCCCCGCACTGTGCAGGAGCACCATCACCTGATTGGAAATACTGAATGGCAGAAAGTAAATGCTAAGGCCCGTCAGGG
>SCUG01000358.1 GCA_004297645.1 Saprospiraceae bacterium
GCAACTCTTGTCCGAAACGATTGATTTCCACTCCGGCGAATTGGTGAAAGCATTTGGCTTTGCGCAACTGCCGGCCGGCGCCTACGTCTTCTCCGTGAAATCCGGCGACCAGGTACTTTACCGTAAAGTGGTGGTGGAGTAACGATATAGCGCGGATGTGCCGCCATGCAAAAGAGGCCCTGAATTGAAGTATCCGGGGCCTCTTTTTTTTTGCCTTTCCGAAGCCGGAAAGTAAACGATAGACTATTGACTTGACTTCAAGAGAGGCTGTATTGGCAGGACTCGATCTGGAGGTGAATGAAGAGTTTCAATAACCATCATTTTTTTGACCTGCCGCCATTGAAATAATAGTGAGCGCCTAAATTCAAGGCAACCTGATCTGCTCTGTCAATAATCAAAATTCTCCAGTTATCAGTCAAACTTGAGCCATAGCTGGTCGTGAGCTTGAAATTAAAGTACGACAACACAGCCGGCCTCAATCCGAGGCTTAGAATTGCCCGGAGGCTTAAAGAAAAATTTTCACTTATTTTGTAAGAACCGCCAAAGCCCAATTCTATCCTCGAAGAATCCCAGGAACCTGGCGAAAAGCCATAAACATCGTATTGAAACCGGTAGTTTGTGCCATCAACCTTCCGGGTTATTTCTCCTGATCCGTTCGACGCGTCTATTCTTTCGGGAATGTTACGCATCCATACGAATCCGATTAGACCGAGAAAAGCGAATTTTTGATTATTCCCAACATTGTTGTGCCATAAAAGCCGCACTGGAAATTCTCCCGCCCCAAATGGAAGCTTTACCACAAAAGGTTTCCCGAACCCAAATACTATCGGTTCCTTGTCCTTCACAACCATTTTACTGTCATAATAACTTAGTAAATAGCCCGCTTCAATAGAGATAGGTATTTTCTTAAACTTGTATCCTCCGGTAATTCCATGATGTTCATTCAGGCTCGCCCGCAAAACAGTACCCGGGCTTCTGTCGGGGTCGTTTACTTCGGTAAAATTCGACAGTAAGCCAATTTCAACACCGGCATAAAAACCGGTTTGACCAAAGAGCGAAGTAACCGTACCAAAAAGAAACAGGAAGGAAAAAGTCCGTATCGAATTCATCATTATGAAGCTGTTTAGACTTTCAAAAATGTTCCCAAAAAGGTGAAATTTTGTGGTACAAAACATAAAACAGCACCTCATGGGAACACTCAGCGAAAGTATGATAGAAACTTGGATTATCCCTCACCTGACAGTTGGCAAGCGTGGATTTCCTCCGACCGTACCAATTGTAGCGGTTGTACAGGCGATTTTGTACCGGCTAAAAACGGGCTGCCAATGGCGGGAACTGCCCACAAGGCAGTTTTTGGGGACGCTGGCATCACTTGGAACGAGGTCTTCTACCATTTCAACAAATGGTCAAAAGCAGGTTGCTGGCTGAAAGTTTGGCTCAACCTGCTCAATCAGAACCGCCAGTACTTGGATATGTCCAGTGTCGAACTCGATGGCAGCCATATGCCTTGCAAAAACGGCGGCGAGGCAGTGGGCTACCAGAAGCGCAAGTCTGGGGAGACCTCCAACGCCCTGTACCTGTCCGCCAGCCGGGGCGTCATGCTGACAATGGCGACGCCACAGGAAGGACAGCACCACGACCTGTTCGGAATCAGACAGTTGTTCGAGGAAATATGCCAGATGCTCAAGCAGGCGGGCATAGACACCGAAGGTTTGTTCCTGAACGCCGACCCGGGATTCGACAGCCAAGAGTTCAAGGATTTCTGTGGGGAAAAGGAAATAATCGCCAACATCAAGCCCAATCCCCGCAAAAAATCCCCCAAAGACAGGGAGCCATTATGAGAGCGGCACCCATATTTTTGACGAGGAACTCTACAAAGACCGGACTGTCATAGAACATGCCAATGCGTGGATGGATGCCTTCAAGGCGCTGTTGTCAGGTTTGAAACCACCGTCAGAAACTGGAAGGCGCTGAACTTACTGGCTTTTTCGGTCATTTTTCTCCGAAAAATCACCCCGGCATCGAGGCGTTCAACATCTTCCCGAACCCAAACAGCGGGCAGTTTACCCTCACGCTGAAAGGGCAGCCATACGCTGCGCTGGAGGTGAAGTTTACCAATATCCTCGGTCAGCAACTCT
>SCUG01000359.1 GCA_004297645.1 Saprospiraceae bacterium
GCGGTCCTGCCATCTTAAAATTGTCGGCCAAGGGTGCCCGTATATTGGCTGGTCTAAATTACAAGTTTCAAATTGAAGTGAACTGGCTGGGCGGCCTTTTGCCTGGAGATTTCGACGACATAGTTCGCCGGACACGGCAGGCTCGCGGGAAGACTACCATAGAAAAGCAATGCCCCTTTGCTTTGCCGGCGCGTTTGTGGAAAAGCCTCGTCGAAGCTTGTGGCATCCCTTTAAATTGGCGGTGGGCCGATTTGCGGAAGGAGCAACAACTCCAACTTTGTGGTCAACTGTTAGCCTGCCGTTTCGCCGTAGGCGGAAAAAGTACGTTTAAAGAAGAGTTCGTCACGGCAGGAGGCGTGGCATTAGACGAAGTGAATTTACGCCGTTTTGAAAGTCGAATTCATCCGGGGCTTCACTTGGCTGGAGAAGTGCTGGATATAGATGCCGTTACCGGTGGTTTTAATTTTCAGGCAGCTTGGACGGGCGGCTGGCTGGCTGGTTGTGCGATGGGAGAGGAGCAGTGAAAAACAATTGCCCGAAAGGTTCAAACTTTCGGGCAATTGGCGTTTCTCACAAAATCAGCATTGCATCACCGTAGCTGAAGAAGCGGTATTTTTCTTTGATGGCCTCAGCATAGGCTTCTCTCACCAAGTCCTTTCCGCCGAAGGCAGAAACCATGATAAGCAGGCTTGACTTTGGCAGGTGAAAGTTGGTAACCATGGCGTTGGCAATATGAAAATCATAAGGTGGGAAAATGAACAGGTTCGTCCAGCCTTCGGCAGCTTTTAACAAATTGCCGGCAGAAACGGCGCTTTCCGTGGCGCGCATAGAGGTTGTACCTACTGCACAAATCCGCTGGTTCCCTGCCTTGCCTTTATTGACGACATCAACAGCCGCCTGTGGAACCCGAAAATACTCGGCGTCCATTTTATGCTTAGAAAGGTCTTCCACATCTATGGTGCGAAAAGTACCCAAACCGATGTGAAGGGTCACTTCGGCGAAATTGATGCCTTTGATTTCCATCCGTTTCATCAGACCTTCGCTGAAATGAAGGCCGGCGGTTGGCGCAGCGACTGCACCGAGTACTTTGGCATAAACTGTCTGGTAGCGGTCGAAGTCCATTTTTTCAACGTTGCGGTCAATGTACTTTGGAAGGGGAGTGGTGCCCAAAGTATAAAGTCCTTTTCTGAACTCCTCATCGGGGCCATCGAAGAGGAAGCGTATGGTGCGGCCGCGGGAGGTGGTGTTGTCCACAACTTCTGCTACGAGAATTTCATTTCCTTTAGCATCCATGAAATAGAGCTTGTTCCCTACCCTGATTTTCCGGGCGGGGTCCACTAACACATCCCAGAGTTTTTGGTCGGAGTTGAGTTCCCGAAGCAGGAAAACTTCAATTTTGGCTCCGGTCTTTTCCTTTTTGCCATACATGCGGGCGGGAAAGACCTTGGTGTTGTTGAATATCATGACATCATCCGATGAAAAATATTCGAGGATGTCCTTAAAAATCTTATGCTCGATTTTACCAGTATCGCGATGGAGCACCATCATGCGCGACTCGTCTCGATGGGCGGCCGGGTATTGAGCAATAAGCTTTTCGTCAAAATCGTAGTTGAATTGCGAGAGTTTGGATCTCATGAAAAATGCCGGTATTTGAATATGATTTGCTTTTTCTAAAAGCGCGCAAAATTAGAAAACTATACCATCAGTATTACTTTTAGGTTGCGTTTGCTCAAAGTTTTTTTTATACCCACCTTTGACGCCATTTTTTCTTTTGATAATTAGAGATAATTTGCCCGCTGCCATTCTCTCAAAAGTGACAATTGTCACGAGGCGTGGTGTTTGTCCTCCATTTTTTTACCCCTGCATTCGAACAACGAAAAAACGGAATTGCTGTATGCGTTACGGATTTATCATTGACAACCGAAAGTGCATTGGATGCCATGCCTGCACCACCGCCTGCAAGTCGGAACACGACGTGCCCCTCGGCGTGTTCCGCACCTGGGTAAAGCAGGTGGAGAAAGGCGTGTTCCCCAACACCCGGCGCCTTTTCTCCGTCATGCGCTGCAACCAATGCACCGATGCGCCCTGCGTCGAAATTTGCCCGGTAGAGGCGCTTTATTTCCGCCCCGACGGCATCGTGGATTTTGATAAAAACCGGTGCATCGGTTGCAAATCCTGCATGCAAGCCTGCCCCTACGATGCACTCTACATTGACCCGGATACTCACACCGCCGCCAAGTGCAACTACTGCGCCCACCGCGTGGACGTTGGCCTGGAGCCTGCCTGCGTTAACGTTTGCCCGGAGCACGCCATCATCTCCGGCGACATGGAAAACCCCGCCACTGAAATCTCCCAACTCCTTGCACGGGAGACCGTCACGGTCAGAAAAGCTGCCAAAGGCACCCGCCCGAACCTGTTTTATATTGACGGCGATGAGGCTTCCCTTGACCCTATTGCCACCGAAAAACCGGACTATACTTTATGGGGCGCCCAAACCCGTGGCGTCGGCCATTTTTCAAAAGACACCGAACAGCTCGCCTTCTCCGGCGACAGCCTCCTGAAGGCGGCGATGGAATCCAACGGCGCTGCCACTTCTGCCGGGGAACTCAGGAACACCAACGGCGGTCTGAAATCCGTGGACGTGCTGATGGGCGCCTCCCGCCGGGTATATGATGCGCCCAACAAGGGTCTGCTTTGGGGCTGGGAAGTGAGCGCTTACGTCTGGACGAAGGCCATCGCTGCGGGTGCTTTTTTAGTGCCGGCCTTCGCGCTGGCATTTCCCCAACTTTCTGGCCTGGCCGATTTCGAGCTGTTAGGAATGACGGCGGCGGGCGTGATGCTATCATTGATTTTTCTCGCCTTGACGGGTTTTCTTTTAGTAAAAGACCTCGACCAACCAAAGCGGTTTCTGTACGTTTTGTTGCGGCCGCACTGGGGCAGTTGGTTAGTGAAAGGCGCCTATGCCATCACGGCGTTTGGCGGTTTTTTGACTTTGCTGATTGCCAGTTCAATGCTTGGCTGGGCGTGGCTTTCGGCGCTGGCATTTTGGTTGGCTGCCGTGGCCGGAGTGCTGACGGCGGTGTACACGGCATTCTTGTTTGCCCAGGCAAAAGGGAGGGATTTTTGGCAAAGCCCGGCGCTGGCGCTGCACATGCTCGTCCACAGCTTCATGGCAGGTTCGGCAGCGTTGGCATTCGCCGGTTTCCTTTCCGGTGCGCCGGAAATTTGGTTTGGCTTTTTGCAAAACGTCATGCTGGTTTCCATCGCCGTCAATCTGCTGACCATGCTGGTGGAACTGACCATCACCCATCCAACTTCTGATGCTAAAATGGCGGTGGAAATGATTGCGAAGGGCCGTTACTCGAAGCTGTTTTGGTGGGTGGTCGTGTTGCTGGGCAATTTGATTCCCTTTGCTGCTTTGATGAGTGGAGTCACCGGAGCGTTGCCGGTATCATCGGTGCTGGTTTTGGCAGGTATCTATTTTACGGAGAAGATTTGGGTGGAGGCGCCACAGCGGATACAGTTAAGCTGATTTTTTCTTCAACGCTGGCAGGGTTCGCAACCCTGCCAGCGTTCGACACAATTAAACTCAATATCATGGCACATCATCAAATCCTTATTATCGGAGGCGGCAATGCCGGATTATCCACTGCTTCCAAACTTTTGTTGAAACAACCCAAGCTCGGCATCGGCATCATCGAGCCTTCTGAAAAACATTATTACCAACCCGCCTGGACGCTCGTCGGGGGTGGCACTTTCAATGTGAAAAACACCATCCGCGACGAGAAGGATTTCATCCCGAAAAAAGCTGCGTGGATAAAGGATGCCGTAGCCTCGTTCGAGCCGGAACAAAACCAGGTCACCTGCAAAAGCGGCGAAAAGCACACTTACGACTATCTCGTGGTGGCCCCCGGCATCCAGCTCGATTGGGACAAGGTGAAAGGTTTGAAAGAAACCATCGGGAAGAATGGCGTCACGAGCAATTACTTAGCGAAGTATGCCACCTACACCTGGGAATGCCTGCAAAATGTGAAAGAGGGCAATGCCATTTTTACCGCGCCCAACACGCCAATAAAGTGCGGCGGCGCCCCGCAAAAAATCATGTACCTCGCCGGCGATTATTTTCGCAAAAAAGGCTTGCTGGGAAAGGTGAAAGTCCATTTTTACTCCGGGGGCACAATTCTCCTGGCCGTACCGAAATACAATGCTGTATTGGAAAAAGTGGTGGAGCGCTATAAAATCGGCAAGCACTTTTACCGCAACCTCGTGGAAGTGGATGGCCCCAATAGGAAGGCCTGGTTCGAAGACCCCGACGGCAAACGGGAAGAGGTGGCTTTCGAAATGATGCACGTGACGCCCCCGCAGAGCGCCCCGGATTTTATCAAAAAATCGCCGCTTGCCCTGCCGGGCGATCCCTTGGGCTGGGTGGACGTGGACAAATTCACCTTGCAGCACAAGCGCTTCTCCAATATTTTCAGCCTCGGAGATGTGACGAACACCCCGAACGCAAAAACCGGGGCGGCCGTGCGAAAGCAAGCGCCGGTGTTGGTGGAAAACCTGCTTCATTTACTAAACGGCGGCTCGCTTGATGCAAAATACACCGGCTATGGCTCCTGCCCCTTGGTCACCGGCTACGGCAAATTGGTGCTGGCGGAATTCGACTACGACAACCATCCGATGGAGACCTTCCCTTTCAACCAGGCAAAAGAGCGCTGGAGCATGTGGATACTGAAAAAGTACGTATTGCCGTGGCTGTATTGGAACAGGATTTTGTCGGGGAGGGCGTGAGGAAGTTTGCAATTTGAAATGGGCATATCCATCGAAAGGAACACTGAGGGAGGGTCTATCTAACCCAAAAAAGCAGCGGTCTGCCGGTGAAACACTACTCGGAAAAGTCCATGAGCGAGCAGTCGGCAAGGCATTTCAAAAAAAATCAGGTGCGTCACGATGAAGCATTTGACACCGTCGGGGGCGGTGCAGGAGTTTTTGTTTTGTAGTTTTCGGCGGGTGGCGGCAAGGTGAAATTCAAACCATGCCGTATTCGTACCCTTTCAGGTTTCGTTCGAAATCTGAATGCCTTCCAACGACAATGTCCTTGATGGGAACTCCCTGTTTCCAAAGTTCCCTGTCGAGGTCTTCGTCCGTGTTATTTTTAAGAACCCATATTTTGCCATCTTGCACTTTAAAATGAAAAAGCACCAAATACTCGAAACGGTCTTTGTTCCTGCCGGTGCTCACCATTAAAATGTGCCGCTTTTCTTTGTCAATGATGACCTCATTCTTGACATCCCCTGGTGCATTGTTCCACCAATTAGCTAAGGAATTAAGGATGTCGGCAAGGATGGCTAAATATTTTTCAGATTTATCCTCCATTTGAAACTGATTTTAATTTGCGGGCTGAATGCCAAGTATTTACAGCCCCATTCAATGGGCAACAAAACTAAAAAAATATCGCTAAAATGTCCTACAAACACAGACCCTCCCTCATCGAGAAAATCGCCGAAACCCTCGGCCTCATTCCAAACCTGCACGAAGAAGGGGAAACCCCCGCCGGGCGGCTCACCGAACCAGGCGATTTAACCAAATTCCCACCACCCGAAAAGTGGAACGATTGGGAAGAATACGAGGCCAAGTCCTGGCCCCGGAAAGAGAAAAAACGCTACTCGATTGTGCCCACCACCTGTTTCAATTGCGAAAGCGCCTGCGGTTTGCTGGCCTACATTGACAAGGAAACCGACCAGGTGCGCAAGTTCGAGGGCAACCCCTGGCACCCCGCAAGCCGGGGCCGCAACTGCGCCAAAGGCCCCGCCACCATCAACCAAATCACCGACCCCGACCGCATCCTTTACCCGCTGAAAAGAGTAGGGGAGCGGGGTGCCGGTCAATGGGCGAGGGTGACTTGGGACGAGGCGCTCGACGACATCGCCGCCCGCATCCGCAAAGCCTTGCAAGAGGGCCGCCACAACGAGGTGGCTTACCACGTCGGCAGGCCCGGCAACGAAGGTTACACGGAAAGGGTGCTCCAATCCTGGGGCATTGACGGGCACAACAGCCACACCAATGTCTGCTCCTCCGGCGCCCGGTTCGGCTACGCTCTGTGGTACGGCCACGACCGGCCCTCGCCCGACTACGCCAACGCCAAGGCCATTCTGCTCATCTCGGCACACCTCGAAAGCGGGCACTATTTCAACCCGCACGCCCAGCGCATCATCGAGGGAAAAATGAAAGGGGCGAAGCTCATCGTGCTCGACCCCCGGCTGTCGAACACCGCCAGCATGGCCGATTACTGGATGCCGGCTTATCCCGGCTCGGAGGCGGCGCTGCTATTGGCCATTGCACGGGAAATTTTGAACAATGGCTGGTACAACCGGGAGTACATGGAGAATTGGACGAACTGGGACGAGTACATGAAAAAAGTCCACCCGGACAAGCCCCTTCGGTTCGAGGTTTTTATTGAAACGCTGAAAGAGGTTTACGCTGAATACACGCCGGAATTTGCCGAAAAAGAAAGCGGCGCAAAGGCTGACCAGATCCGGGAAGTAGCCCGCATCGTTGGCGAGGCAGGCACCCGGCTTTCCACCCACAACTGGCGGAGCGCCGGCAGTGGCAACCTCGGCGGCTGGGCGGTGGCCCGTTGCCTTCACTTTCTGAACGTGCTGACCGGCTCGGTCGGCACGGTTGGCGGCACTTCGCCCAATACCTGGAACAAATTCCTTCCTGAATTTTTTGACAAACCACCGGCACAAAAATTTTGGAACGAGCTGCATTATCCCAAAGAATACCCCCTGGCATTTTTTGAAATGTCGTTCCTGCTGCCGCACTTTTTGAAAGAAGGCAGGGGATTCATGGACGTGTATTTTTCGCGGGTCTTCAACCCCGTCTGGACTTTTCCCGATGGGTTCATGTGGATGGAGGCTTTCAAAGATGAAAAATGCTTCGGCCTGCACTGTGCCCTCACGCCGGTGTGGAGCGAGACGGCCTATTTTGCCGACTACGTGCTGCCAATGGGCCTCGCCAGCGAACGCCACGACCTGAACAGTTACGAGACGCACGCCGGGGTTTGGATTGCTTTCCGCCAGCCGGTCTTGCGGGAAAAAGCCAGGCGGGACGGAAAGAAGTTTGAGTTCACGCACGAAGTGAACCCCGGCGAGGTTTGGGAAGAGGACGAATTTTGGATTGAACTTTCCTGGCGCATTGACCCCGACGGCTCGCTCGGTATCCGGCAGCATTTCATGTCGCCCTACCGGCCCGGAGAGAAAATCACCGTGGACGAATACTACCAGTACATTTTTGAGCACACAAAAGGACTGCCCGAAACGGCTGCCAAAGAGGGTCTCACAGCGCTCGGTTATATGCGCAAATACGGCGCATTCGTGGTCGAGCCTTCCGTTTATGAAAAAAACCTGGCAGAACTCAATCCCGAAATTTTGAAGAATGCCACGGTGGACAAAGCCAGTGGCGCCATCTCCAAAAAAGGGAAAACCATCGGCGTGATGAACAATGGGAAAGCAGTGGAAGGCTTCCCCACGCCGAGCGGCAAAAACGAGTTTTTCAGCCAGACGATGGTGGACTGGAAGTGGCCGGAGTACGCCATCCCCACCTACATCAAAAGCCATATCAACGAAGAAACCATGGACCGCTCGAAGGGCGAGTACCCGCTCGTGCCGACCTTCCGCCTGCCGACGCTCATCCACTCCCGCAGCGGCAATGCAAAATGGCTGTATGAAATAGCCAACCGCAACCCCATTTGGATGCACACTTCCGATGCGGCAAAGTTTGGCGTCAGCACCGGCGACCTGCTCCGCATCAACACTGGCATCGGTTATTTCGTGGATAAAGTCTGGGTGACGGAGGGCATGAAACCAGGCGTCGTCGCCTGCTCCCACCACCTCGGCCGCTGGCGCCGCCCCACCGACCCGGCGGGCAACCGATGGGCCATGGCCACCGTCAGCATCCGCCCTCCGGCGGACGGCAAGGGCGGCTGGAAAATGAAACAACTCGCCGGCATCCACCCCTTCCAAAGCGCCGACAAAGACAGCGCCCGCATCTTCTGGAGCGACGGCGGCGTCCACCAAAACATCACCTTCCCCGTTCACCCCGACCCGATTTCGGGCATGCACTGCTGGCACCAGAAAGTGCGCATCGAGCCGGCCCTACCTGGCGATGAGTACGGCGATATTTTCGTGGACACGAACAAGAGCATGGAAATTTACCGGGAGTGGCTGGCGATGGCGAGACCTGCGCCGGGGCCGGATAACCTGCGCCGGCCGCTGTGGATGAAACGGGCGCTGCGGCCGGAGGAGGAGGCGTATTATTTGAAATAGTACAGGAGTAAAAAATGCCTTATTTTTGGAAAAAAATAGACTGATGCAAAAAGTACAAGTCCAAGCTGAAATTGATGTAAAATCCTTTCTTTCACAGTTGGGTACGAGCGAGTTGGAAGATTTCCTTCGAGAGACTGCTGCATTGTTGAAGCGGCGTAAGGTGGGTGATAAAAAAGCGAAAGAAGCCGCCTTATTGCGACGGTTGAACGAAGAATGTGCCTTGCCCGAAGCGCATTGGCAACGCTTCCGTTCACTCGATGTCAAAAGGCAGTCCAGTGAACTTACTGCCCATGAATCGAAAGAATTATTTCAATTGATTAAAGAGGAAGAGCAACTTCGCTTGAAACGTATTCAAATTCTCGGCGAACTGGCGCAGATTAAAGGTATTTCCTTGCCAGAAATAGCAAAGGAACTTGGTATCAAAGCACCCGGCCATGCCGAATAGCAAAATTCCTGAAAGCATACGTCGGAAAGTTAAATTGCGGGCAAGAAACCTTTGCGAATACTGCCTCGCCCTAGGTACCTATTCTTTTCATCCATTTCCAGTTGACCATATCATACCTGTTTCAAAAGGAGGTGATGATGACACAGGAAACCTTGCCAATACCTGTCAGTTTTGTAATAGCAGCAAGCACGATAAAACAGAAGCCTTCGACCCGCTCACCGGCGAGTTGGTCTCTTTGTTTCATCCCCGTAAACATTCCTGGCAGCAACATTTTACCTGGCTGGCACATAGTCTTCCCCCACGCAGACGCTGGTTCAAGTCTCCAGACTTGAACCGCATATCAGCATGTCTCTGACATGCGTAACCGCCACACCACATTTCGCTTCCGAAAGGCTGTCGTTACCAAACATTTCTCGATTATTTACCAGGTCAAAGGGAAATTCGTCTATGTCGTAGCTTTCACCGACAACAGAAGTAAGGATAAATTTTGGTGGATGAAACGGGCGTTGCGGCCGGAGGAGGAGGCGTATTATTTGAAATGAATTGGCATTTTCAAATCTTATTTTCAAAGATAGGCAGGGCTTTGCGATGTTTGACGAGGCACCGGATGCTTTGGTGGCGGCAGGTTCCCTACGGGAATGATAAGCAGCGGTGGTGGCAGGGCGCCGGTGTATTTGTAAACAACCGCTTATCTTTGCCAAGGTGTTCACTTATTCAAAATCACGGCACAAGTATGAAAGATAAAGACATCCGGTGGCGGCAGCGCTTCAACAATTTCACCAAGGCATTGTCGCAGTTGGACAAGTTCATTGCCAAGGGCGATGAACTGAACGAACTGGAAACGCAGTGCATGATACAGGCATTCGAGTACAATTTCGAGCTGGCTTGGAATGTCATCAAGGATTACTACGAGTACCAGGGCGCTACGGACATTCAAGGGAGCCGTGATGCTTTCAGGCTGGCCTTCAATCGTGGCTTGATTACAGAGGGCGAGGCTTGGATGAACATGGTACAAAGCAGGACAAAGACCTCACATACCTGCAATGAGGCCACCGCCAACGAAATAGCCAAAGCTATTCTGGAGAAATACCACGCGCTGTTCAAGGTACTTCACGCCCGCTTAACGGCCATTATCGCGGATGCTTCCACCCAACCCAACATGTAGGCTATGCTGTACGGATTGAAAGAAGGTGTGCTCAAAAAGATACGGAAAGTGTTTGAAACATTCCCGGCGGTGGAGAAGGCGGTGCTGTATGGTTCAAGGGCTAAGGGTACGCAAAGGCCTGGTTCTGATATTGACCTAACTTTAAAAGGTGATGGTTTGAACCTGGAATTGATGAACGAAATCGGGTTGCAGTTAGATGATTTGCTGTTACCTTACACCTTCGACCTTTCCATTTACCACCAAATCAATGACCCTGATTTGATTGCACATATCCTTCGTGCGGGTGTCCTTTTTTATAGTAAGAACAAATGAACAGCGGCTTTTCAAGTAGAAGGGCAAGCCGTTAAACACTATCATCTCCATCACCATTGACGATTATGTTTTCAAGGAAGGGTCAGTTCCAAGAAAAGCAACATCCACCGCTACGTCGCCGGCGATTTCAAGGGACTGGCAGGATGATGCAAAGTTTGAAAAGGCATTGGATGCTTTGATGACAGTGAAGAATGCGAATGCAATGGAGAAGAACAACGGGCAAATGAATTCCTATTGCCAGCATTTCCGATAAATTTGGTCTCTAACACAAAATAGCGAACATGACAACGAAACTTTATGTAGCGGCTACGAACCAACACGTAGGAAAAACCACCTGCACGCTTGGGTTGGTAGAAGCCTTCCGGCAAATGGGCCAGCGGGTGGCATATTGCAAGCCTGTCGGGCAGGGAGCTGTTGATTTTGAAAACCTCCAGGTGGACAAAGACGCCCTTCTTTTTTCCACTATGATGCATTTCGACCTCGTAGGTAAAGTGCACAGTCCTGTCATCCTGGGGCCAGGTGCCACGCAGCACTTTTTGGACGACCCCAGTGACTATCCCTACCGGGAACGCATCGAGTTAGCCACCAGGATTTTGGAAAGTGAATATGAATTGGTGGTGTACGAAGGTACCGGTCACCCCGGAGTGGGCAGTGTCGTTGGGTTGTCGAATGCCGACGTGGCGAAAATGATTGGGGCACCGGTCATTCTTGTAGCGGAGGGTGGCGTAGGCTTCACCATTGACCGCATCAATCTGAGCCTCTCCTTATTCCGCGAACAAAAAGTTCACATAGCCGGCGTCATCATCAATAAGGTGCACCCTGAAAAAATAGACAAAGTGCGCCATTATGTAGGCATGAAGCTGAAAGAGTGGGGCATCCCCCTGCTCGGGACCCTTCCCTACGACAAAACCCTGATGTACCCATTGCTCGATACCATCCGCAGTGTCATTCAGGGTCGGTTAATTGCCAATCCACTGGGGTTGAACAACTTGGTGGAAAATGTCGTAGCAGGCTCACTTTTGTCCAAGCACGATTTTCAACATGAGCAAGGCGTGTTGCTCGTCGTCAGTAAATACAGGCTCAATGATTCCATGGAGCAAATCCTCAAAGTTTATGAAACCGGAGACATCGAGCAGCCTTTGTCGGGCATAGTCATTACGGGCGATGGGAGGTTTGAGGAACCCTTGGATGATTTTGCGCACAAAGATTTTGTCTTCAAGCACAACATTCCCCTCATCACTACACCGCTCGACACCTATGGCACTGCCGTGCAAATCAGTAAAATGGAAATCAAGATAAATCTGCAAACTGTGGGAAAAGTTAAGCGTGCTATTGAGTTGATAAAAGACCATGTCGATTTCGACAAGATTAGCTGGCAGTAAAAGGTTTGAAATAATTGTTTTCCCCGGAGGCCATATTAGCCATTCGAATTGCAGGTTGAAAAATTGGAATGACCGGGTGGAGTTTGTGAAAGGTGCGGCCCGGTTCATTAGGCGGAACGGTAAAGGAGAGCAGAATTGGTCAAAAAAAGAATGCGCCCTTGTCGTGTTAAAATGGGTACCCCAACCCAATGTTAAACACTACATCTTTCAACTGCCACTTCTTGTAAGTCACCCAATAATTGTTATTGCGTTCCGCGTCGGGGAAGTTGTTTTTCAGAGGGATGCCAAGGTCAAGGCGGAAGATGAAATACGTAAAATCCCAGCGGGTACCAAACCCTCCGCTTATGGCCATTTCTTTTAGGAAATTATCCTGAATGATTTTACCGCCTTCCGATTTGCGTGACACCGCAAAGAGAGCGCCTTCCCTATCCGGGTCTTTTTTGAGAGTCCAAATGTTGCCTGCGTCCAGGAAGAAAGCGCCATACAGGTTGAACATACCAAATGGCCGCCAGAGGAGGAAACGGTACTCCAGATTTGCTTCTATTTTTAAATTTCCAGTTTGATAGAACAAGTTGCGTCGTGTGCGGTCGTTGCTGAGCGGGTCGTGATACAGGCCAGGCCCAAGTGCCCTGGCGTACCATCCCCTGAGGCTGAATGGCCCGCCCACATAAAACTGCTTGACGTATGGAACGGTCTTCGACAAATAATAGGGCTTGACAATACCCGTGTTGAGCCGTACCACAAAACTGCGGTTTCTTCCAATATTCCAGGTTTGCCGCAACTCGGTCTCCAGTTTCGCGTAGTGCGAAAACTCAACGTTGAAAAACTTAAAATCCGGAGAATTACCCGAAATGGCATTGTAAAGCGAATTGGCCGCCATAATCTCCAAACCGGATATGTCGAAGTTGCCACGGAAAAACCAGGTACTACCAGAATTTGAAGGTGGACTGGAATATACGTAGGTAAGGTCGCGGAATATAAACCCAGTGATGAACTGGTTACTGAAGCTGTTTTTTAGGAAAGGCTGCTCATGCAAAATGGTGTCAAACCGGGAGCCAGGGGTTATTTTAGGTACGAGTAAATCTACGCCAAAGTGGTTAATAAATAGGTGGTTGTTTACCGAGGCGGGGTAGTCATAGCCGTAACTCAGATTGACGAACTGCAACTCATAATTGTTGAGAAGTATCAACAAATTGTAACTCGAAGAGAAGCGGCTTGTTGCTTTTTGGCGGAGATTGTTGTAAAAATCATCTCCAGCAATGTGCCATTTATGGAGCCGCCTCCAAATTTGAAAATAATCGGTAAATCGCGGTAGATACAAGTCACCTTTAATCCGGAAGTCCAGCGTGTTGATGATGCTGGCATCGCGGTTGAAGAGGGCAAGTTCTATCCCCATGTCCATGCTGGTAGCCAATAATTCGGCACCGCGCATGATATTGCGATTGCGAAGAGATGGGCTAAATGAAAGCCCCAACAAGTTGGCGGCCCCAACGCTTTTGCGCTCCGTGGTACTAATGTCGAAGTCAGCTCCAAACTCCCACTTTTTGTTAGGAGTGAGCAATATCTGAAAATTGAGCACACCGGCCTTCAGGCTGTCTTCATCAAAGCGAACGGTGGGCGGCCTGTACACCCCCAATGCACCCAGTTGCCGAATGGAATTGTCCACATCTTTTTGGCTAAAAACATCCCCTTTTTTAAAGAACACCGAATTGAGGATGGTCTTTGGCTTCACCATGAACGGCAGTCCGCCGGAGGCAAATGACACCCCGTTTATAAGGGTGTCTGTTTTTGGTAAGACCTCCTTCGCCGGCTCGTAGTTTGGGTAAATGGAGATTTCACCCACTGTATATTTAGGGTGGTATTCGAGGTTGGGAGGGGTGAGGATTTCAAATTCGAGCTTCGAAGTCATCGCCTCGTTGGAGCTATCTATTCCCACCAAATTGGAGATGTATTGAGGGTAAAAATAGGCGTAGCCGTGGTCGCGAAGGTATTTGGTGATGCGTGTCACCTCTTGTTGGTAAAGTTTGAGGTCAATGGGGGAGCCTTTTGTCAGGACGGACTCACCACTTATGTTATCCATTATATGCTTTATCGCTGTGTCTCTGCTGATGAAATAAACTGTGTCAATGGAAAACCGGCCGCCCGTGGTTACACGATAGGTGACTGTAGCTTTCGTTTCCTTTCGGTTGGTTTTGATTTCCTCTTTGACTTGGGCGTAAAAATATCCTTTGTTCTGGAGGGCTATCTGCATGGAGGATGCTGTATTTTGGGTGGAGGCGGTGTCGAGAAACACCGGAGGTTCTCCGAGTGTCCGGCCCTTCACCCTTGCAGCGGCTTTTCCTAATTTGCTCTTGCCGATTGTGTCTAAAGATGCGTAATAGAAATACTGCCGGGGTATGCCGAAAAAACGCCGGTTCGGTTCCTGCTGGTATAGCTTGGTGAGTTCATCGGTAAGGGTTGATTTGTTTTTCAACTTTCTGCCATGCTCTTTCTCAAAAACGATTTGATTTTTTGAAAGGAAAATTTCTCCTTTTTCCCGGTTCAGGAAGTGGGAGGTGCCACAGCTGGTAAGGAGCAGGAACCCGGCAATAAATGCCATCAACAGGCTATATTCTCCTGGTGAAAAAATGCGATTAAAATATTTATTTACCTGTTCTTTGCAGATGACTGGTGTTCCGTTCATCGCTCAATTTTTTTTTTTACAGATGCTTCTGTTTTATGAAATTGTCCATTAGCCAGATAAAATACGTTAAATCTTTGCATGCCAGGAAGAGTCGCCAAAAGTATCACAATTTCGTGGTGGAGGGTGAGAAAATGTGCGGGGAAGTATTGCGGCAGGGAGATTTGGAAATTGAACTTATCGCCACCACGCAGGAGTGGGCAGATGCCAACCGGTCCCTTTTGAAAGTGCATGAGCGACGGCTTCATATTGTTTCAACAAAAGAGCTAAAGCGGGTTTCACTTCTTGCCACCCCCAACCAGGTTTTGCTGGTGGCCTGCCAACCAGAACACCAGTTTCCCGGCCATATCAGGGACTTGACCCTTTACCTCGATGGCCTGCAAGACCCCGGCAATCTGGGCACCATTTTGCGTGTCGCAGACTGGTTTGGCATCGAATGGGTATTTTACTCACCAGATACCGTGGAGGTGTTCAATCCCAAAGTGGTGCAGGCCTCCATGGGGGCTTTCCTCCGGGTAAAATGCATGGCGGCTGAGTTCGGAGATTTAAAAGAGGCATTTCCCGGAATCCCCATCTATGGGGCAGTGTTGGATGGGGACAATGTGTTTAAAATGTTCCTACCTCCGGCAGCCATTTTGGTCATCGGCAACGAAAGCCGGGGCATTTCTCCCATGCTCCAGCAACAGCTCACTCATCGGGCAGCTATTCCACGGCATGCCATAGGCGGAGCGGAGTCGTTGAATGCCGCTGTTGCAGCAGGCATTCTTTGCGCCACCTTCCGTAACTACAGGGTTTCAGGTCTGTAAAATGTGCCCAGAACGAATATTAGGCAGCCTGCCAAACTTTAAAGTTTTTTCTTTTGAATTGTTGGGCAGTGGCCCTACCTTTGCTCATCAATTTCAGCACTGAAATTTATCCAATGAACCTGGCAGGCCTTAAGTGGCTTGCCAGGTTCTTTTCAAAATAAAGCACCATGTTACCATTAGACAAAGAATATCTCGACGAAGTCGAAGCCATTGCAAAAAGCATTCAGGAATCGGAAGAACTGGCGGCCTATCTGCAAGAAGAAGAGGACGAATATTACGAGCGAATGAAGGAAGTATTCGAGCCATCCATTCAGGCGGTGCACACCCGCGTGGCAAATGAGAATCCCCTTCAATTGATTTCTTTAGAAAGACGCCTGATGCAAGAAGATTTCGAAGGCCTTGGCCTGCCACGTATGTTGGGCTATTCGGTAATGCGTGGCGAGTTCGACAGCGATTACAAATATGTGCGGCCTCAGGACCATTTTAAAGACTTAGTGCTGGCCATTTGCCAATCTGCCAATTTTGAGCTGCTAAAAAAGCGCATCGGACAAAGCATTCAGATTGGCTTAGCTTTGAGTAGCGATATCTGGATTACAAACCTCATTGCAACCATTGAGAATAAGAAAATTCGCTATTTCTTACAAAGCCAAAAACTCGATAAGTACCGAAGCTGCGAGGGCCGCGCTGAGGGATACCGGATTTTCAGCCGGCAATTTCGTCAATTCAATTACATGACGGCAGATTTCCCACATACCGTGGGAGAGTTGAAAGTCATGTGGTCTTCACTTAAGGAGTTCCTGCTCTACCGGCTTGAGCGGAAATTGGACAACACAAGCCTTTTGCCGTTCATGAAAGAATTTATTGAAAACGAAGAATTTCAGGGACAGGATGAGCACCTGCAAGTGATGGGGATTTATGCTTCGTTTTTCGATTTGAATGAAGATGATTTGTTGCATTTGGTTCAGAATTTCAGCAAGACCAGGGAAAAGCACCCCGATTTTATTCAAAGCTGGTTCGAGTTTATTTTGGAATTGCACAAAAGCGACCGGGTTCCAGTAGATGCTTATGCTGATGCCAGGATATTCAATATTCTTGACCCGGCTATCAACGATAAGATGAGTGAGTACTACAACCTCATGGCCACCATCCACAGCATGGGGTACACGCAGGAAGAGACAATGGAAACGGTAAAGACATTTTATAGCCAGCATGAAGGGCGTTCGCTTGTCAATGAATGTGTGCGGATGAGCATTAAGCATTACTTTGACCAATTACTCAACAACCTGGAAGCGACAGACTATCAGGAGCTTTTTGAATCGGCGAAAATTTATACTGTTTACATCAGGATTTTCAACAATCAGCAGTTCAATCTCGACATCAAGCGCCTGTCCATGAGGTACATCAAACTCCTGTTGAAAAAATATACCGACAAACGCGGCAAGGACTACCAGGACATTAAAAAATTCGTGTCGGCCACCTTCCTTGATTTGAAGTTTCTCAATGAAAAAGAACTTGAGGAGTTGTTTAAGACGCGGAGAAAGAAGAAACCGCAGCCGGGCTAAGATATAACGGTATGGCAGCCGGTGGATAGTCCCGGAATTTTCGCTACCGGGATAGCGTGCGATTTGTCGTGACTCTGGAAGCTATAAAAAAGCAGGATGGTTAGCCCTCGGGGCATAAAAACGGGCAGCCATTCGGAACAAATGACTGCCCGGTGATTTTGATGCAATCAGAAGTTGGAGGTTCAGCAGCATGGCATCTGCCACTATTCCATCCAATGCGTTTGTTTTAAGAAAGGATCGTCAGGATATTCTTTCTTGAAGAGATACTTCAATACGTCATGCGTGGTAATGACGCCCTTAAGATTACCCTCGTCGTCCACAACTGGTATTCCGTGAAACAAGTTTTTGAGGAACACCATGGCGGCAGCACCAATGAGTTCTTTGGGACTGAGCGTGGCGACAGTGGTCGTCATCAGATCTTTCACCTTCATTCCGCGGTACTCCTCAAACTTCTTGTCCGTTTTTATCAAATCCCAAGAGGTGATAACTCCGACGAGTTTAGTGCCTTCCACCACGGGAATGTGGTGAAAATGTCTTTGGAAGAGAATTTCTCTCACCCTTTCTAAGGTATCTTCCGGGCTGATTGTAA
>SCUG01000360.1 GCA_004297645.1 Saprospiraceae bacterium
ATTCCCAATGTCGTTCGCCCGGCCGTGGTGAGCAAGGACCGAACCCATCAGGAGATAGATTTTACGCTGACCCACAAGGGGTTTGAAATCCGCAATCCCCGGCAGGAACTCTCCGTGGCGGTGCTCCAAAACGGCCGCTGGGACAATGCTATCACGGACCTGAAACCCATGTTTTCGCGACCAGAAGAACAGATTTACGACTATCAGGACAAAGTCGTTTTCCCTGCGGGAAGGGAGTTCCGGTACGTAGATTTGCGCAGCCTCAGATACGGCTCGGAAAACATCCAGTATGTCGGGTACGTCAACGACATGTACGAAGTGAGCCTCTACTTAGACAAAAAGCGCAGCAACGGCGGCTACCTCGAATATGAAGATATCAACGGCAACTTCGTCATAGGAACAAACGATGAAGACGATGGCGTCTTAGAGAGCGATTACGCAAGCGTCCTTTTCACCCTGAAAAGCCCGTCCGAGATGTTCGATTACGACGTGTACATCTTTGGCGGCCTTTCAGACTGGCAGATAAAACCGGACTTCCGTATGGTTTACAACCCGGCGGTAAATGCTTACGTGGGAAAGCTGCTGTTGAAACAAGGGTACTACAATTACCTCTATGCAGCAGTGAAAAAGGATACCGGAGAGATTGATTTTGAAGAAACCGAAGGCGACTGGTTCGAGACCAAAAACAACTATACCATTTTGGTGTATTACCGGCCCTTCGGCCAACGATACGACCACCTGATAGGCGCCTATACTTTCAGCTCGAGGCTTTGAGTTTACCGCCGGTGAATGCAGTGGAAATCTGTCTGTAATTGTGATGGATAAACGAGCTTTAGCTACTTTTGCGCCATGGAAAATTTATCTACTTGGGAGGATGCTGGGTGGGGCAATCGTTCAACTGCTAATTTAAGAACACCATCAGTCGCTATTATTTCCGATGAACGCTTCCCACACTATGCCACCAATACCCAGCAAGTTGTAAAAAACGCAGATGCTTTGGCCGCAGCAGGCCTGCCTTCCGACCTCATTATTCCCGTGCAATGGAAGGGCTTATTCCGGCCGGGATACGATGTGGCAGACGCCATCAGCAAGTATTACAATGTACCCCGGCGCACGAGCATCAAAAAGATATTCACCATTCCCGCCAGCAATCTGCGCATCGAAAAAGTCACTCATTGCATCGCCGCGCTTATTTATGCTTCCATCCGGAAATACGATGTGATTTATACGCGCAACGAATTCACCGCCATCATGTCAGTGCTATTGGGTAAAAAGACGGTATTTGAAACCTACCGGAAATTCGGCGACGAATACCCGCGCTTCATGCGCTGGCTCTCGAAATACGCCTGCAAGCCCGCCTTTCTCGGCATGATACTCCACAGCCGGTTGTCTTTTGATTCCATGCGTTGGGCGGGTTTCCCGGCAGAGAAGTTAGCCGTTTTTCACAATGGCTTCGATTATGCCGACATGCAGCCCATGCTCACCAAAACCGAGGCACGCGAAATACTGGGCTGGGAGAAGAGCCAGCGCCATGTGGTCTATACCGGCAATATGCAAGTGAACAAAGGCATAGAATCGGTTATAGACATCGCCGGCAAGATGCCCGCTGTGAAGTTCGTCCTGGTTGGAGGCACCCTAAGCGACTCGCTCCGGCTGCAAAATTATGCGGAACAAAATGCCGTGAGCAATGTCACCTTTACTGGATTTAAGGCCATAAAAGAGGTGTCGTGTTACCTCTATGCCGCCGATGCGCTTATCATTCCCCCGGTATCGGCCCCGCTGGAAAAGTACGGCAGAACTGTGCTGCCGTTCAAAACCTTCCTCTATTTGGCCGCAGGCCGCCCCGTGCTCGCCCCGCTCCAACCCGACTTGACGGAAGTTTTGGAGGATGACTACAACGCCCTGCTGGTGGAACCCGACAATCTGGACGCCGCAGTGGCAGCTTTAGAATCGCTGTTTGCCAACCCAGCCATGCACCTGCGCATCTCGGAAAATGCCGCAGCCTCCGTGAGTGACCTGACCTGGGATGCCCGTGCGAAAAAAATCATCCGTTGGCTGACGAATGCCTTCCACGGCTACTACCCGGTCTTTAAACAACAAGAGAAGCATGCGCCGGCAAAAACTGCCGTTACTGCCGTGTAACCCAACCATCAACCACCACCAATCCGGCCTTTCAGCGAAGCAGGGGCTTTGCCAGCAGCGAGACTTTCCAGGTTTTAAAACCTGGAAAGTCTATCAGGAAAAAATTACCGGCAGTTTGTTGGACTTTAATTGCACATAAGCAGGGGAACTTGGGGTCTTTGCCTAAACTATTAGACACTTTCAACCACGAAGGAGCGAAGAGTACAAAGAGGTTTTTATAAGATTATCCCTTTCAAATCTTTGTGTTCTTAGCGACTTGGTGATTGGGAAGTACATTTCGAAAGTGTCTAATAGTTAAGGCTTCGCCCCCACACCCCTAACCTGGTATGGGCGGCAGGAAAAAATTACCGGCAGTTTGTTGGTCTTAAATTGCGTTAAACGCCTTAATCTTGTTTCTTGCACGCCCCCGGAATATCCCATGTACTACAAAACCCGGCAACTCGCACACTTTTTGAACGCTGAATATGTTTTGGAGTTAAACAGGTTTTTTTACATGAAGATAATACAACCATTCAGCAATACTCCTCCATCACCGTTGCGGCTAAAGTGCTGGTGGGTGCGATTTGTGCTCGCCACCCTCCTGCTCGGTGTTTCCTTTTCTCTTTTTTCTCAAAATAAATTGGTGGAGAAGGCCAACGAGTATTACAAACTCAACCAATACGCCGATGCCGCTGCACTGTACGAGCGGGCACTCGACGAAATGGCCGCAAATGGCAAATCGGGCCACAGCATGCTTTCCGTAAAAACTAAGCTTGCCTGGTGCTACCGCATGAACAATAAAATGGACCGTGCCGAAGCCCTTTATGCCAGTATCGTCTCCGATGACCGCGCCAATGCCGGAACCTACCTGTATTATGGGGAAGCGCTCATGAGCAACGGCAAATACGAAGAGGCGAAGAAATGGTTTCTGGCTTATCAAAAGCTCAAACCCGAAGATGGCAAAGGGGCGCTGATGGCCGAAGCCTGCGACAAGGTGCCGTTCATTCAGCCCTATTTCGAGCGGCTTGACGTGCGGGAATTTCCACGCAACTCTGACGCCGACGACAACGCCCCCATTGACTGGCAGGGCGGCATCCTGTTTTCTTCCGACCGCAACTCCGGCGGCCTCAACCTCGTCAAAGAAAAATCGGGCTGGACCGGGCGTGATTTCCTCGACATTTATTTCTCCGAAAAACTCGCCGATGGCTCCTTCGCTGAACCCCGCAAGTTCTCCGGCAAGCTCAGTGCCGTCAACAAAAATATTTGCAACGCCTCCATCCCCGCCGATGGCTCGGAGATATTTTTTACCCGCAACGACAACGAACTCAACAAACAGGAAACCTTCAACCTCCAGATTTACCGCGCCGAGGCGTCCGGCGACCGCTGGAAAAACGTGGAAAAACTGCCTTTTTGCTCTTCCGCCTTCAACTACATGCACCCCGCTATTTCCCCCGACGGGCAATGGCTGTTTTTCACCGCCGACCGGCGCGACGGGCAGGGCGGTACCGACCTTTGGGTGGCCCACCGCAAAGCCGGTGGTTGGGAGAATCCACAAAACCTCGGCGCCACGGTGAACACTCCCGCCAACGAGGGGTTCCCGTTCGTGGATGCCGGAGGCCGGCTTTTCTTTTGTTCCAAAGGCCTCCCCGGTTTCGGCGGCTTCGATATTTTTATGACGGAGAAAAACGCAAGCGGCAATTGGACACCGCCGGTCAACCTCGGCCAACCCGTCAACAGCTCTCTCGACGATATTTCCATCTACATTGCGCCCGATGGGCG
>SCUG01000361.1 GCA_004297645.1 Saprospiraceae bacterium
GTTCACCTACCGCATGGGGCGAATCACCCATAGTCTCGGGAGGTATTCTGAGGCGCTCCAGTACTATCAGGCTACCATTGACAAGGGGGCAAATGAACCCTGGTATTTTGCCTGCCGGGCTGCCCTCGAGCGCGGCCATATTTTCGAAGTGCAGGGTAATATGGCGGCGGCGAGGACTGCCTTCGAGCGCTGTCTGAAAATCACCCCGGAGGATTATAAATCAGGACTTCACCAGCAGGCCAAGGCAGGATTGCGACGGCTGAAATAAATCGAGTGCGTAGCAAATTCATGGCGATACTAAACGCAACGCCAGTAGGGCAAAATCAAAACCCAAAACACATTACTATGAAAACCAAAACAACTCCCCCATTCCAGCTTCAAGTTGAGCCTTTCCAAATGGACGGGCATCAACGAATCGGAATTAAAACGACCGGCTTCCACGCTTCCTTTCCTGCCAGGATGAAATCCATAAAAGGGAGCCGGTGGTCGCCGGAGCACCAATGCTGGCACATTCCCTACGACCCTGCAACATGGGAAGCATTTAAGCAGGCATTCGAGGATTGCAATATGGTTATTTCAAAGCCGGTGGTTGAACCCTCTCCGAAGACTGCTCCTGCCCAAGCTCCGATTCATATCACCCTCTCCCCAAAACCCGGTGACAGCAATTATTTGCTGCTTCACTTGCCCCCGGAAATGAAGGACCCACACCTGGAAACCGTGAAAAACATTCACGGTAGAAAATGGAATCCCGAACAGAAAGTCTGGGAAGTGCCTTACACGCAACTCACGCTGCGATTTCTGAACAAGTACCTGAATGAATGCTTAGATTGGACGTTCACGCCTGTAGAAAACCTGCCAGAGCGCCTGGCAGAAACTGAAAAGCCTGGCATGGCTGCCAAGCAAAAAGAAGTAGTGCCCGCAAAGTACGAAGCGGCGGTGACGGCTTTGGAGCAATGCCTACTATTGAAAAGGTATAGCTGGCGCACCATTAAGTCCTACAAAAATTGCTTCCGGCAGTTCATCCGGCATTTCGACGAGTTAAAGCCAAGCGGGCTGACCCGCCAGCACATTGACCAGTACCTCGCCTGGTGCATCCGGGAAAAACACATTACCGAGTCGCACCAGAATCAGATTATGAGCGCCATAAAAATGTTCTACCGGGAAGTAGTGCAGCAAGAGCACAAAGTGGCGAACCTTTTCACTCCCAAAAAACCCTTCCGGTTACCACACGTGCTGACCAGGCAGGAAGTGACTTCGCTGCTGAAGTCAGTGGACAATCCAAAGCACCGCTGCATCCTGATGATGGTTTATTCAGCCGGCTTGAGGCTCGGAGAAGTGGTCAACCTGCGCCTCGCAGACCTTCAGCCGGAACAAGAGCGGATTTTCGTCAGAGGAGGCAAGGGAAAAAAGGACAGGTGCACCATCCTCTCCCCCAAAGTGTGGGTGAACCTGAAAGCGTACCTTGAAGTTTACGCGCCATTGGAGTGGCTCTTCGAAGGGCAGCAGGGCGGGCAGTACAGCGTGAGGAGTGTCCAAAGCATCTTTGTGGCGGCTAAGGTAAAGTCGCACGCAAATCCTGATGCAACAGTGCATACCCTCCGCCACAGTTTTGCCACCCACCTGCTGGAAAAGGGCGTGGACTTGCGCTACATCCAGGAACTACTTGGCCACGAGAGCAGTAAAACAACAGAAATTTACACCCACATAACAAAAAAAGGATGGGACAAGATAAAAAGTCCCCTCGACGATTTGGACTTGTAAGCACAAATCTTAAATTTGCTCTGTTTGCTGAACGACCTGCCCTGCCGGGTAATGGCGAAATACCCGAAAACGAGTAAGTAAAAAGACGCAATGCGTGTTTACTTAGCCGTTTTCGGGAATGACATAGTTAGCGGCAACCGGAAGAAGAAAAAATAAAGGAAACTGCCCGTCCATCCGGCAGGAAGAAACAAACCGCACCGAAAGCAGAGGCAGCCCTTCGGGCAAAGCCGTCGAAAATCAGAAAA
>SCUG01000362.1 GCA_004297645.1 Saprospiraceae bacterium
CGACATCAGCGGCATTGTACCGCCCGATGCCACCATCGAAGCTGGCCAGAGCAATACAGCGCTGTCGGTTTTCCCAAATCCGGTGAGAACAACTGCCCAATTCTCGTTTTTGGCGCAGAACAGCACTTTTGGTAAAATGGAATTGCTGGCGATGAACGGCAGAAATCTGGCAGTGATAAAAAAAGGAAACTGGCCAAAAGGCACCACGCGTCTCACCTGGAATACTTCCCGCCTTCCGGCAGGAACCTACCTGCTTAGGCTGCAAACTCCCCATAAAATCTACACCCGGAAGTTGGTCAAGATTTAAGTTGGGGGTTTTCGACAAAAAAAAATGGGCGGTGAAACACGTGTCTCACCGCCCATTTTTTTGGCTTTGATAAATATGCCACTAAGTAACGTGTTCGAAATAAGATGTTCTTTTTGAGGCAGCCTCCGGCGGCCTCAAAAAGCACAAGGGTGTGTTTTTTCGGCGGCTTCGCCGCCGAAAAAACACACATCTTATTTTGCGCACGTTACTAAAGTCCATTCATGGCCACTTGTTCGTTCTTCTTAGGCATCAGCACCCACATTTGACCATAGTGGTGAATCGAAGAAGACCTGGCCTTGCCTTCATCACCGCTTCCGCAATATACATCCACATGGCCGGCGCCCCTGATGGCGCCTCCGACATCTTGCGGCAAAAGCAGGCGGTATTCATGGTGGGTAATTTTGCCGTGTTCCAGCACCGGAAATGCAGCCAGTACAACGCTGCCCAATGGAAAGTAATCGGAATCGGCAGCGATGGAAATGCCGGGAATCAATGGTACATCAGCCGCACCTTTCACCAGTTCTTTTTTCGGTTCGAAGAAAGTGTACGAAGAGTTATAAAATAATACGCTGTCCATCATCTCCGGGTTCTTGTTCAAATACCTGCGCATGCCATCGAGGGAAACATTACTGATGGAAATGTCCTCGCGGCCGGTAAAAAACCGCTGTATGTTTTTGTAGCGGTGACGGTTTTCGCCAGCGTATTTAAAGAGCATGCGCTCGTGGGTGTCTAAAAATTCCACATGACCCGAACCCTGCAACTGCATGATGTAGATATCAAGCGGGTTGGAGGCATAACCCAATTCCAGGCCCATCCCGTCAAATACTCTTTTCCCATCAATTTCCTGGCGGCTTGGAAGATGGCCATCCCAATCTGTTGGATAGGAATAAATGGGGTATTTATAATTCTTGTCCTTTTGCTTTTTCACTTTAATCACCGGGGTGAAATAGCCCGTAAAATAAACGCTGCCGCGCTTATCGCCTCCCCAGGTTTGGTAAGCTTCAAGGTGTTTGGAAAGGGCAGCGGTACCAGTATCAGTATTTTGAATCAACAACTCAAGGACTTCACGAAGGTCACCGTATGTCAATCGCAAGTTGCCCACTTTCTGGCCATCCTTGAACTTTCCGGAATCGAGTATCTGCAACTGGTGTTTCAAGGCCATGCGAAGCTTATCGTCAATTGTGGGAAAGCCCAATTGCTCCAAAGGAGTTGAGGTAAAAACATCGTCCTTAATGCCGGGAGCTTTGACTTTACCGTTCCGGTAAATGTCACCGTAAATTGTAGTAGGAAGACTCTTGCAGATTTCGTCCGGTGTATCTTCTGGTAAGGCAATGTTATGGAAGGAAATACCTAAAATTACACACAGTGCCAACAGCACTGCCGGTTTCTTAATGTTCATGGATTTCGGTTTTGGATGTATAGGATTCTCTTGTGTACGCAAAATCTACTCGAATGTTAGGTGACCGCTGGAAAAAATTTACAAGTCGAAAAAAATGGCCACGCTATTTGTTTGTCAAAGGTTATAAAAGTCAGGTTTCGGGGACATAGGTCAAACGGGATTGTTGCCGGTAAACGCCGGATAGCGCCGTTTGTTGGCCGCAAAGGTGAATATTTTTACCCCAATTTGCTATACTGTAACAGTTTACAAAATAGACCATCCGAACATCTGAGGGAAAGAATCTAAGGCGGTGTAGAGGTAATTTGGCGGGAAATACCATCGGCGGAACTAAATACGCCCTGCGAAGCAAATGCAGGAAGCGAAAAAAAATGTAAAAATTTCCGGCAAAACGGAAATTCCAACACCAAGTTACCCATGACGCTACTTTCGGAATTGTTTTCCGTTGAAACCAGTGTACCAAAAATGGCATTCCGTTTCTTCAAGGATGGGCAGCATTGAAAGCTACAACTCTTAACTGTGCATTCATCCGCACATTTACCCAAAAAAAGTTGAAGTCGGCAACATGATAATTTTTTCGGGTCAGCAAAAAGCTGCCGGGAAACTTGGGCTTGTGTACCCAAAGTAGCCCGTTCTCAATTTTGGCATCTGCTATTTGAGGATAAGGCTTCTCGTATTTGCTCAGCACCGTTCCCATATTCAATGATTTCGGTGCCTGCTCCTGGCTGGTCGTCCATAGAAGGGGATTCACGACAGAGATAGTGTCGCCGAGCGGAAAATTCCGGGGCGAATGCCCATATTTATAAGAACGCCACGAGCAAAAACAGCCAGTCTGGTCCGGCGATTCGCAGGGTGGAATGGACTTGAGTGCATTTTCAGGAATGGGCCATCCCAACAGATAGGCTGCCACAAGCTGCTGCCTCAGGGGTTTATCATCAAAAAACTCTTTTATCAGCCGAAGTGCGTGCTGGGTTCCCTGGCTGTGCGAGGCAATAATGATGGGCCTCCCCTGATTGTAATGTGCCAGATAATATTCAAAAGCTGCTTTCAAATCTTCGTAGGCCAGGTCGAACGCCTCGCTGGCGGAGGCCTTGTCGTCAGTGAAATAGCTGCGCAAATGCGCCTGCCGGTACCGCGGGGCATACACCCGGCCCGCCCCGTTGAAAATGCTGGCCTGGTGCAGGATGGTGCTCTCGTCCGTCTTTTTATTCAACTTGTCATCGCCGGTGGCACCATTCCAACCCTTCGATTTATACGTGAAGGTGGTGGGATGGAGGAAAAAGACATCGGCGCTTGCCGTGGCCTGTTCATCGGTGAAAGCGGTATCCGGGGTCCTGTCAGCAGGGTCTATTTTGCCAGGCAAAGCGGCCCACGATTCGGGGTTGGAATAGTCGGGGGGCGGCGGCACAGCAACTGAAGTGTATGCGGCAGGTCTGACTTGGCACCCCTGAAGCAACGCCAATGAGAGCATCAAGAATAACAGGTTTTTCATACAATAATGATTTCTGGTAAAAGATGCGGATTAGGAACGTTGCAAAGTCTCCCTTATGATGGAGTATTGCAGAAATTCCTCCCCTGGGAAAATGCGAC
>SCUG01000363.1 GCA_004297645.1 Saprospiraceae bacterium
ATTCCATTGAAACCTACTACACCCCTGTTGCCCGGATAAATTTCAAGATGCCCGCTTCGAGCATTGACAGCCTTTCAAATGAAATTGATGCCGTTTTTGGTATAGAGGCCATTGATGCTTCCTATATGTGCGATGGCAGGACGTATTCATTCCGCAATATCATCATCGAGGACAGGGAAATTGGGGTAGATATTGAGGGGAAACTCGAAGCCGGAATCAAATACGAATTTGGTGACATCAAATACAAATCATCGGACAATACATTTTCTTTCAACGTGCTTGCAAGTTCCAGTGAGGAGACCTACCTGGACGTTGCCAACATCAAAATCAGCTTCTCAGGCTCTGCTTTTCTGCCGTTTCAGGCATTCAATGCAATCTGGTGGTGAGCCCGACAGCGAACAGCGTACTCATCACCAACAACTATACGGTTGACCCACAGCAAGACTTGGGCGCATCCAGCATCGAGCTGAACCTTTTTGCCGACGACCCCAGCGACCTCCAGAACATGGAGGTCATAAACGGGACACCACGCCCGCTTTTTCAGGTGACGCTGAAAATGGACGACTGCCAGAAAGACCCCGAACTTGAATTCATTCAGGGCCAGATGACTGGGCTGAGCACCTATTTCCAACCATCGACTTTCCCCTTGCCCTTGGTGTACGACCCGTTGGAGGCGATTGACCAATCGAACACCCCGCCCTGCGGATGTGCGGGGGACCCAACGATAACGGGCTTTGGCCCCACCACCGCAATGGTGGCCGGGGACAACCAAATCCTGACCATCACGGGAACGAACTTCGGCGTTTATGAGCGGTCGGGAAACCCGACCGTTTTGGGTACAAGAAGTTCCGTCCTGTTCACAAACGGGGATGTCGGGGCCAGCGACCCGGGAACAATCGCAGCGTCGGACGATGACATCATCAGTTGGACGGACACGGAAATCAAGGTAAAAGTGCCTTCGGTGGATTATCAAGCGCCTGCTGGTGTGGGCGGTACTGCGGCTACCGGCGGCTTCTTTGTGAGGAACAGGTGCAACAATTCGGCATCTTCTGAAATCGACCTGCTGAACAATCCCGGTTTCAACAACGGGGAATTGAATATAGCATATTCCCTTGCCAATGCCAGAATAACCGCCGACGGGCCCGCAAGGAAACTCGGCCTACGGAACGACAACGGAATCAACGGTTCTCAGGACGGCTATGTATTTGCCTTTGGCACCAAAGTGACCGGGCCCAATGTCAATATCAACATCAAGGATGCCTTCAATGGGGGGCTGAATGTTTGGTGCGGTGTTACCAATATTAGGTTCAAAACTCAGCAGGCGAGTGCATCAACAAATTTATCTACTCCAGTTGATGGGGAAAACACTATCACAGTAGAACCGCTTTCCAATAGCTCAACTGGTGAAGCAGGAATGGTGCAGGGTTCAGCTTATTTTCCCATTAACTGTCAGGCTACTCAAGCAAACGAAAATGGCGGCTATATACTTACAGATATTGATATAAGGGTTGCTCCCGATTTTGCCCAGAACGGTACGCAGGCCCGTGCAGTCGAAGCCATGACCCATGAACTGGGGCATGCCCACATGCTCAACCACGCATTCTGTTTCGGGGCCAACTGTACGGAACCGCTCATGGAGGGATACGGTGGTGCAGGCGCCGTCCAACAGGCGGACAGCGACGGCGCCAACCGGGTGTTCAACACCAGTAGCGGCATCATCAACAGCAATACCTGCTTTTTGACCGGCCCCGGTGGCGGCATGATAGCACCTATCCCCATCCAGTCAGGGGACTGCGGGGCCGTGAACCCGACTTTTGAGATTGGTGCTTTTGAAGTAACATACTTTCCAAACCCGGCCATTTCCTCCATCATCATTTCCAACTTATTGCACAGCGGCAAATACTTGCTTTACAGTAGTTCAGGAAAACTTTTAGAAAGCGGGGATTTTCAGGTTGGAGATTACGAGATGGACGTGTCCGCTTACCCACAGGGTACCTACATTGTCAAGCTGGTCATCGGCACGGAATCCGGTCACTTCAAAATCGTCAAGCTATGAAAGGGATATTGACCTTTATTGGGGTACTGGCCGTGCTGGCCACCTCCATGACCTGCCATAAAAATTCATGTCCTGCAATAGTGGAAGAACCCATTAATGTGGACACCATATCATTCTACAGTTACGACAGGGACGATATTCCGCCACCCCCCTCCGAGCCATGGTGGACATTGGACACCACTAATCTGGATACCTGCCAGAGCCTGCTGTGGGGCTACCTGAAACGCATGTACCCAATCCGTGAGGAAGACTATTGGGACTACGACCTTTATGCCATCGTTGACGAACCCGGAGAAGTGTTCGAGAACCGGGCCTTTGTTGGGGAGTTTTATTATTTTTTCAACGATACCCTCCTCGTCAAAACGCTGAACGCAGAATCCCGCCCCTGTGCAAACGTTGACACCACGTTCTTCCTACAGGCACTTGGGCCGCCGACTTGTAAGAGTTATGGTTTTCATACAGGTCAAACGAATTATTTCTATTACTTTAAGCGCCATGTCAGGAGCGGCCCATGTCCCTACCTATTTGACTTGGGCAATGAATATGAACACAAATGCAATACTGACCACTTTAAATACTGCGGTTCTTTAATGAAGATATTCTTTGAAGCAGGGACTGGGAAGTTGATGTACATCGACTTTTGGTGGGGGTGATTTCCCAAGGGTGTCGTTTATGCGCTCCCCATATTGCCAGAAAAAACTTCAAGGCAGTGGCGTATGGGGGGCGCATTTGTTTTATTGTCGGGAAGAAAAGGAATTGATTGAACGAACTGATAAGAAAAGATGAAATGAATAAAAAAGAAAGCTGTGCCGAACAACGCACTCACGACCATGCCGCCTAAGAAGGCGGCACGGCGTGAGTGCAGCCGATGGCGGAAATCATAGAAGAAAAAAAGAAAAATAAAAAGATGAGAAGCAAGCCCGGCTTTCGGGAATATCAACAAAGCTCATCAATGCTTTCAGAAATTCTTCTTTTTTCATACCATTGGTGGAATCATAAAATCCACCCTAAACCGAACAGGACGTAAATGCTTTTGCGTTAGCAAAGCGTTGGCTCTTGTTTCAAAAACCTTGAATTTATGAAAAACATTATTTTCTCAACACTCACATTGTTTTTCCTTGCTTCGTCAACTTTTTTGTACGGGCAGGAAGAGCAGCCACTCGACCCAAAGTTTTTGGAGGAAAACTGCCGACCTCCAATTTTGGTTGCGAAAGCTGTCATCCACTACCAGCAGTATTCCAAGGCTTACCTTGAGTTCGACGGGGTTACCGCCAACCAAAAGTTTACCTTCAAGACTTTGGAAGGGGACTTTTCTCAGGAGGTCATTTCCTCCACACCTGCAATCCTGCTTTCCGGGTTGCCGTCCGAGAAGCTGTTTGCCGTAGAAACGTTGGATGCCTGTAGCGATACGGTAGTTGTTGCGACCATCAGCACAAAAGCAGAAGATGCAGACGTGCATGGCATCGAAGTATCAACGAGGATGTTCAAGGCAATCACCGATTTTCAGGATTTGGAAACCGAGACTGATTTGATGAGCTACATGCAGGGGCTGACCTCTGTCAGCAACTATGAGAAAACAGCCTTTATCCAGCAATATTTATACAACGGACAAAAGTTTGCAACGGATGAAGGTGTCATTTTCCCGACCCTCCTCCCTCCGCCGCCACCACCACCCTTGGATTCTTGCCTTTGCAAGTTTGTTTTTAACACGACACAGATTGCCTCGCCCGCAATCTTGAACAATGGGACACTCGGTCATGTCCACGAAGAATCTGTGAACCCGGGCGACCCTTCAAGCCCGAAAATCCCCTGGAACAGCGATAGCCGTTATTGGTGGTTCAGGAACACAAAAGGTGCAGCCAAATGGCACTATGCATGGAGCGAGGGTTGGGCTGCCGGAAGCCAGCACCGTTCCTATTCTTACTCCGTGGTTGACAGCAACATGGTAAGCCCTCACATGGGGCAGCTTGCCTATAATTTTCTGTGCACGAACTACGAACGTGTTCCTGAAGAATGTGCCTGTGAGAAAAGAATCAACCTATATTGGAGGTACGACAGTAGGGCTGTAGCATATGCTAAAATCACTGGGAGCAGTATCAATGACAGGTCAGCCGAGGGGCGGGCGCAAGACATTGGTGTAGTGTCTCTAAGGGTTGGGGACGAGCCAATCAGGATACTTGATGCGGGTGATGTCCGGGCAGAATCCGAATGTGATTCTGGCGCAAACACGGATTGGTTTGTGGAACTTATTGACGTGGCACTTGATATTGCCCAATACTATTTGATTACGCAGGGCGATACAGGGACTGGAGCAACACAGATACTGGCAATTGCTGACAGCCTTGCCGGAGACATCCATGACCTTATCCAGACCCCCATTTGGGTGACCACCGATTGCGAAGTGGCTACTGTCGATGCCACCTTGGCTTTAAACAATGTAACGATTGATTTGGCGCCAAACACACCTGCATTCCTGAATGTTTTCAGCTTTACCAACCAGCGTGTTGGCGGCAAAAGAAAATGGTTCAGCTATTCTGGGATTGAATCGGGGTTTTATCTGACAGGTCACGTACATGGGGGCAGGGTCGAAGGAGGTTCGGCTGCCTGCTGTACCAAGAAAATCGGAAATTGGGTTTACGGTTCGCTGGCATCACTTCCCAATTCTACGCAGAACCTTGCAGACCAAGTAGGCGCTATTTTAGGGCTTTGGGCTCCGTGGAACTTTCCGGTTGAC
>SCUG01000364.1 GCA_004297645.1 Saprospiraceae bacterium
CCACTTCCTAATTCCCAATCTCCAATACCCCATCCCCCATCCATCGGCATCATCACTCCTTACCGGGCGCAAATCGCCCTCATCCTGGAGGTTTTGCAAAAAGAAAATATTGACTGTACCGGCATCACCGTTGACACGGTGGAGCGCTACCAGGGCAGTGCCCGCGACATCATCCTTATCTCCCTTTGCACCAATGCCGCCAGACAGTTGGACTCGCTCATTTCCCGCTCGGATGAGGGGGTTGACCGCAAACTAAACGTGGCCCTGACGAGGGCACGGGAGCAGGTGGTGATTTTGGGAAACGAGTCCCTCCTCGCCGGAAACGAGGGCTACCGGAAATTGTTAGCTCATTGCCGGCAGGCTAAGTGAAGGATGTAGGAGGCAGAAGTGCCACTTTTTATGAGGGTGTCACTTCTTAACTGACAGAATGCACTGCCGCGGAGGCTCTTAATATTTCGCTTCGCCGTGGCCGGAAAATTCAACGCCAACCGGTGTTGGAAGTAAAAAAGCCGCCTTCCCCGGTAGGGAAAGCGGCTCTGATTTCACAGCACAAGTTTTCAAAAATCAAAAGGAAAACTTGACGCCAGCATTCCAGGTTCATGCGAAACCATAGAAGCCTTGGTTTTTAGAATAAAATTCATTTTCTATTGTGCCTGCTTCCCGGCACGTATGCTGGCTCATCCAGCATTTCAATCAAAAAATGTAACGCACACCTAACTGAGCCTGCCATACACTATTCAGGGAAATGTCATCCTTGGTAGTGGTGGTTGGCAGGGCATCGTTCACTGCTGAAAAGTGGTAAATGGGCTGGTTGGTGACTGCATCAACCTTAATGAATTGGAGCGGCGAGCTGTTGCTCGGAATCACGCCAACGCCCCAGCTATCCTTGATGAGGTTGCCGAAGTTGTAAAAGTCAGCACGTAATTGAATGGTATGTTTACGGTTGCCCACGTTCACGAAGAACTCCTGCTGGACTGAAAAGTCAATGGTGGTCACCCAGGGGAGCAGTGCGCCGTTGCGTTCGGTATATTTGCCTTTGCGCGAGCTAAGGTAGCTATCGCCATCAATGAACTGCTGAAACGCTTGTTGTTGCTGTGCTACCGTATAGGTGATGTTGTTCAGCGTGTATTCTTCGAATAAAAGCTCGCTCGCATTATTCGGCACATACATCAAGTCGTTGGAGGTGAGTTGGTCGCCGTTCATGTCGCCATTATACCTGTATGAGAAACGGCCATAGTTGCTCGATTGGAGGAACAAAGAGAACGTTGTTGATGCATGTTTCAGGTACTCCAACTTGTAAGAGAGGGCAGCAATGATGCGGTGCTTTTGGTCGAAATCGGAGATAGCCAGGTCAGGCAGGTTGTTGCCCCTCACAGTGCTGTTGTCGCGCCAGGAAGAGGCGGCGATACTGCCGGCAGTCATCATGTCTTTCGACTGGGAGAAATTGTAAGCCGCCATAGCATAGAAGCCTTTCTCGAATTGCCTTTCCAATTTAGCGGTCAGGCTGTAGGTATAACCCTTGTTGGTGTTTTTCAAAACGATGGCGTCCGTGATGTTGTCATTTACACGGTTGGCGTTGTTTTGAGCGGTACTTGTCAGGCCGAGGCCCGGATAGGTGATCCTACCATCAGAGCCGCTGTATTTCCCGGTAGCAGGTTCTAAGTTGGCGTTGATGTACAAAACGTTGTTCACGTTCTTGCTGTAAATACCTTCTAAGGTGCCAACTAAGCCCAATGGCAGTTGATAATCCACGGCGAGGTTGCTCCTCCACAATTGCATGAATTTGAAGTCAGGATCGGTCACGGCAATATTGAAGGAGGAAGGTGTGGTGGCATTCTCAGGGATGTAAGCCGTCACGTCTGGCGTGAAAGGATAATCCGTGGTGTTATCCACCCGCAACGAACCCGTCAGGATACCGTTGTTGCCGACCTGGTTGGAAATCCAAACGAAAGCCGGACGGCCTGAGAACAGGCCCGTGCCACCCCGGATCTGGAGCGAGCGGTCTCCTTTAGCGTCTATGTTAAAGCCAATACGCGGGGAGAACAAGGGGTTGGTTTTTGGCAGTTCTCCCGTGTTGTATTTCACTGCATTGCCATTTTCGTCTTTGAAAGTCATGGCTGTTACGGCTGGATTCTCCAAGGCGGTATTGCCATAGATAGGCACGTCCACCCTCAAACCTGCTATTATTTTCAACTTATCGCCCATCAGGGACATTTCGTCCTGGAGGTAAGCGCCTGGTTGGGCCACTTTGGTAGTAGCTGTTGGCAGGGCACCGCCGGGGAGTGCCGAATAGGTGAGCTGGTAACGGCGCAGTTCGACATTGGAAACGCCGTTTGCCTGGTCGTAAAAATCCTGTAAAGAGTTGAAAACGTACTGCCCGTAATAGGTCGGCGTGAAGGTGTTGTCAAACTTGAAATACTCGAGATTCAGACCGGCTGTGATGGTATGGGCGCCGCTGTACATCGTGAAGTTTTCCTGGAACTGCCAGGTGTCCGTGTTCAATTCGTTGTTCGGTGTGAAAGGCTCGTATCCGAACGTCGTGTAATTCCTGCCACCTTCGAGGATGTCCACCAATGGGAATACGCCACCCCCGCTGCTGCGGTAGTCGCGGTTAGCGGTGAAACCGAACTGGATATTGT
The DNA here is from genome assembly GCA_004297645.1 of Saprospiraceae bacterium. Lineage (GTDB taxonomy): Bacteria > Bacteroidota > Bacteroidia > Chitinophagales > Saprospiraceae > UBA6168. The sequence goes on from SCUG01000364.1 coordinate 2,640, forward strand.
TCGAAAACTTTGTTCCAATGATAGAGTTCACCTCGACGATACCTGAGTAAATGTCATTGTTGATGACATAGTTAGAATTGGAGAAGTTCATGGCGAAGAGGTTGTCCCGCCTGCCGTTAAAAGAACCACTTTGACTGGCAAGAACGTCACGGGCCGATTTCAGGTAGTTGAAGCGGAAGCTCACCCGGTTGGAGTTGTTGACGTTGTAGTCAAGCTTTATCATAGCCTTGTCGCTGGTAGTATTCAAGAGGTAATTTTCATAGTCGCCTGCGTCATAGTTGTATTTGCTTTTCAGGAAATCCTTGAGTTGGTCGAGGTCAGAGGCCAGAACACGTGTGACGTTGTCACCGGTGAGGCCGGGCCTGGCAGCGAGGAATGACGTAGCGGGGTCGTCCCTGCGTTCGATTTCACCATTGATGAAAAAGAAAAGTTTGTTTTTGATAATTGGCCCGCCTAAGCGGAACCCCGTCTGTTTGATGCTAAAGTTAGATTTCGAGATGGCGGTACCCACTGCCTTGTCGCCTGCCAGCGATTCGCTGCGGGTGTTGTAAAATACGGAACCTTCAAATTGGTTGGTGCCGGAACGGGTGACGGCGTTGATACCTGCGCCGGTAAAGCCGCCCTGACGCACGTCGTAAGGAGCAACGTTCACCTGGATTTCATCAATGGCATCGAGAGAAATAGGCGAGGAGTTGGTCTGGCCGGCTGGTGCGGAAGCAAGGCCGAAACTGTTGTTGAAAATGGAGCCATCAACTGTCAGGTTGTTGAAACGGCTGTCCTGGCCGGCGAAGGAAGTGCCGCTACCTGTAGTCGCAGCCACATTGGAGGAGCGGCTTTGCGGCGTCAGGCGCACGAAGTCGTTGAGGCCACGGCTCAGGGTGGGCAGCGCGTTGATTGCCTCTTTCTTGATGTTGGTGGCAGCGCCCGTCCTCTCAGAGTTCATGATTTCATTTTTGATACCAATCACAGTGACCTCTCCCAAAACAGTGGAAGCGTCATTGAGCTTGATGTCCATCCTGAAATTTTGCCCCAGGCTTAGATTGGCGCCTTCCTGGGTAAATGTTTCAAAACCGGTGTAAGTAACCTCTATCTTGTAAGGCCCGCCGATGCGGACGTTCGGCAGGTTGAAGCGCCCATCTTCGCGGGTGGCGGTGCCGTAAACGGTACCGGAGGGAAGGTGGGTTGCCAAAACATTGGCGCCAATGAGCGCCTCGCCTTTTGTGTCGGTCACTATGCCAAGGATATTGGCGGAGGTGACCCCCTGCGAGTAAGCATTTTGCCAAAATGCCAGCAAGGAGAAAACCGTAAAAGCACTTACAGTGAGCAAGCGAGCGTACAAATTTCTCATAAAATTAGAATTTGGTTAAACGTTAAGAATAGAAAGGACAGAGGCCCTTTCAGGAAATATGTTGGTTCAAAGAAAATGGCGCTGGAATTGGGAAGCTGGCATTTTACTCAAATGCCAGCTTGTACAGCAATAGAAAAGAATTCTTGAAAAGTGTGCCGGTAGGGATGTGGGTTAGTGTTTGTATCATAACTGCTATTTTAAATGTGCTTCATCTGTTTCGGGGGGTTCTGATTTGAAAAGCACAAGGTCAGAAGCGGTTCAATTTATTCGGTGGCAAAGGTAAACCGCCATGCTAATTCCTGACGAAACAAAGGTATTAAGCCATGTTTAATTTTTTGTAAAAACGCCGCATCTTATTCCGCCACGAGTACAATTTTTATCGCGTCGGCTTTGGCTATTTCTTTCAAAAAATTCCGCCATATAGCGTAACCACTGGCTGGCAGGCTGACCGGAAGCCTTTCAAAGCGGCGATCAATAATTATCTCGCCAGCTTCCAGCGCAGCGTGAAGATGGTAATGCCCATATTCTGAGTCGAAAATCAAATCATCTGAAGGGAGGCTTTCCACTTTGTAGCCGTGGGGAAGCAAGAGCGTAATCCTGTCTTCTTCGACGCTGGCCTCTTTGGACACGACGGGATGCTGCCGGTCTTCAACGGCAGGGGGCACATCGTTAAAGGGGTCTATGACATTCACCGGCACAAAAAGCCGCTTACCCGCCTTCGACCCGAACCAAGCCACTTGTGCCGAATAATTGACTTCCGCCGATGGCCTCTCCTCTGACGGCTCAATTTTCAACGTCTCGAGTTTGAAGCCAGGCAATGAACTGGCCTCTTGAAAAGCCTTCTGCAACTCCCCGGCCGAGAGGTTCGCCATTGCATCCCGGTACCACTCTTGCCTTTCCCCGGTCAGGTGCGAGCTGACCTGCACCTTTGCACTGCCGCCGCCATCTAAGGCCACGGTGACTTTGTTCCAGGCCAGGTTGGCAGCGGGAAGCATCTCCGGCGTTCTGCCTATCTTGCCGCCGTCTTCGGTAATGAGCAACACGTTGCGGCCCGCATTGGAAGCACCGACGTAGTTCATAGGGAAGGTGTTGCTGGTGCATTCCAGCCAGATATCCTCGGAGGGCACATACAAAATCATGTGGTTGAAAGAGGGGAATGCAAAGTCCCCGGTTATTTCATACTGCAATTCACCACTTCTGATGAGTACGGGGTAGGAGATGATGCCGGCTTCCGTCAGCAGAGATTTCATAAAATTGCTGACCGCTTTGCAGTCGCCATACTTTTTCTCTTCGACGTATTGGGCGGGAAAAGGCTGGTATCCCCCAATGCCCAACTGGACGCTCACATACCGCAAATTTTGTTGAATGAAACGGTACAACGCCTCGATTTTAGCACTGTCGGAGTCTGCATTTGCGGTGAGTTCCGCCACTTTCTCTTTCATGTGGGCCGACAATTCATAGCGTCCTTGCAGCAGCTTGTTCATAAATTTTCCGTAAGCATCCCAGCTCTCCATACTGCCGGTGTATTTTTCTATTTCAAAAGCATGCGGCGCAATGAGCACATGAGGCAATAACCCGGACGAGGGTGGGCTATAAGGCTCGTAAGGGATGGCGGCCAAACCGGTTGCTTTCCATTGCAGTATTTTCCGGCCGTTCTGCATTTCTTCCACAGGTTCGATGTCCGTGTTCAGCGCTTTGTAACTGATGCCCAAACCGGGGGGCAGGTCCAGCGTGAAGCTGGAATTTTGCACGGAGGTATTGAGCTCCTGAATATCCCAATCCGGGTAAAACATCAAATCGGTAATGCTGATGCTGTACTCGAACTCCACGGTAAAGGGATACTCCGTGTAGCCAGCCTCCATGATGTGATACTTGTCATCTTCGTAAATCGAAAAAGATGAAATGGCGCTCTCCTCTCTTACCTCATTTTTTTTGATGCTGCGAATGAGGTGCCCCATCCCGTCGTAAATGTTGCCTTTTATCTTCTCCACTTTTCGGGAAGGGCTGACGTGCAACACCAACTGTTCGAAATCGTTTTTTTCATTGAGCAGGGTGACCACCAGCTTTTCGTAAAGCTTAGCCTCGCCGGGAGATTTCACCACGAGCAAAATGTCCTGGTTGCGGATGACACTGTTGGCATTTTTCAAAAGCTCTGGCGAAATACCGGATACAGCATATCCGCCGCTTTCCTGCATCCATGCCAGGGTGGGCAACAAAATGAACCATAAAATG
>SCUG01000365.1 GCA_004297645.1 Saprospiraceae bacterium
TCTGATTTTCGACGGCTTTGCCCGAAGGGCTGCCTCTGCTTTCGGTGCGGTTTGTTTCTTCCTGCCGGATGGACGGGCAGTTTCCTTTATTTTTTCTTCTTCCGGTTGCCGCTAACGGTGGCATATACGCCGTGCCGCCTTTTTGGGCGGCATGGGCGTATATGCGGTGTTCGACGGATTCTTGATTTTCTTTTCTTGATTTCTTTTGGGAAAGGTATGGAACGGAGAGATTGATTTCTTGCTTGCTTTTTTCTTATAGTCTCAACGGGACACCACTAACTTCTTTGTAGCATTCATTCCATCTTCAAACCTTACCTGTATCAGATAGTTACCGGGTCTCAAATCCCCAATATATTGTAGCTGGTCATTTTCAGAGGGAAAAGAGCCAAGCATTTTTTTTGTCCTACCTTCTAACGAAAAGATAATGCAGTTGAATTTTTTACCACGAAAAACATCTGGAAATTGAAAGCGGACAAAATCACTTGCCGGGTTCGGAGAAATAATGAAATCAAAGCTGTTTTCAATACCCTGGGTCACATCATTGATAACATCGCAATCCTCCCCAAAAAAATTGAAAAGCCCATCAATCGGGGAATTGAAGCACCGCAAGTTCAAGAAACCTACATCGGCCGTTGTGCAATTCTCCTGCACGAAAAACATTTGGGTGGCACTGCCTATGCCTTCATAGACCCTGTCGTTGCCAAACGGAATGCCTGAGCCGTCAAGTAAACTGACGTGCTGCGTATTAAGCGACGTCCCGTTCAGTTCCGTAAACGATATGGAATCAACCCTGACGGTCAGGTTTTGGAAGGGGTAACACAAATCTTCACATAGAGGCACTTCCCAGGAATCTCCTGCCTCCTTAGTAAAGTCATACAAAAGTTGGAATGCCTGGTTTTCAGCATCGAAGAAATAAACCCGACTATCTTCTTCATAAAGATATTGGTTGCCAAGGCAATTCCAATTCCAGCCGATTATGCCGGAGTTTTGCTGGAAAATACGGCAGTTCTTGTTCTGGATGACCGTATCCCCGGCCACCTCCACTTCCATGATTCCCGTCTGAATGGACATGAAATCGTTGTACCAATAAGTGTAGTGAAACTTTGCACCTACTGGGCTCCATGCAACCTGGGGAAGTAAAGGGATGCTGAATAACACAAATGCAATTGCTGGCAAATAACTTTTCATGTTTGAAGCTTTTATTGTTTTATGAATTTTTCAGAATGAATCACCCGGCCATCTTCGATACATTGCAAAAAGTACACACCTGCCGCCCAGTCCCAGATGGGCAAAATGAACGTGGCATTTGGGCTGATGCGCTGAAACGATTTTATCGTTCGCCCCTCCGTACTGACCACCCTGAAAAGTACTTCCTTCATTGGCCGGGTGGTATGCAGGTAAAAATTCAGGTAATCGCTTGCCGGATTCGGATAAATGGCAAGACGGATATCCATTGGTTTTTCTTGTATTGCATCGACGAGGTGGCAGCCTGGGACGAGGCAACCGTGCTGGTCGAGTTTGAGCAACCAGGCCTGTTGGGGTATGTCTTCTACGAAGGTATCGTCCAAAGCTTCCCCGCAAAGGATAAACCCTCCGTCCGGTGTCTCTTTGAGGTCGAAGATGGTGTGGGTGTAAATGTCCGAGTCCAGGATGGTATATTCCCTTGCCCAAAGGCTGTCTCCCTCCGGGGACACCTTCCCTATCCACCCGGCCTGGCCGTATTTCTCATCGTTGGGGTTGTCGTCGGGCGTGGGGGTCGTGCCGGCTGCTACGAAACCGGAACCGTCGCTCATTTGAATGACATTGGTCATAAAGGTGGTGGAATAGGGGCGGTCGCCGACAAATGCCTTTTCCCAAGCGGTGGAATGGCCGGGGTTCAGCTTTTTGAGCAGCTTGTCTAAATAGACTACGTTCACGGACGGGCGGTCATATTCTGTGCCCAGGCCGGAAGCTATGACCAGGCTGCCGTCCTCCAGCAATACCATGTCGTTGGCGGCATCCCGCAGCCCTTCGGACAGAGGGGACAGGTAATCCCATTCCATGTTCCCCAGGCTGTCAACCTGGAAGATGTGCGTGCGGTAGGTGTAGTTCTGCGTGTTGGTGTTGTCGTTGGTGCGGATGGCGCCATTGATTATTTTCCCATCGGGGGTGACGAGCAGGGACTGTGGCCTGTCCCACATGGAATTGCCGTAAACCTTGCCCCATTCTTTGTTGCCGAGACTGTCGGTTTTAATTAGATAAATGTCGCTATTAGTAGCTGCATTTGGAAGATTCGTAATCCAATTTGAAGATATTGTCCCTCCATCTTCAGTTTGTACTAAACCACCTCTTGGTTGAATAAAAGCATTTTGATTTATGGGATTCATGAACTCCCTGATGAAAACTGTGTCACCTTCATTATTATATTTTATCAATATTGATTTCATAAGTGATTCATATGAATACCCGTGTAAAAAAAAACTACCATCGGATAATTGAGCTAAGCCTTTAAACCATGTCTCATAAGTCTTTGTCGTACTCCTGATGGTCTTTATCACCAGTGGATTTCCCTGTAAATCAAGTTTTACGAAGATATTTCCCGTATTGTAAGGAAAAATCGAATCTGCTATTATCCCGGTCGAATAATAACAACTGTCGGTAACTACGATACTGGTCAGCACAGCGGCTGGAAATTCAAAACTGTGGCGGAGATTGAAGGTCGTTTGTCCAAACAACAAGCTGGGACAAAACAGGGCAGTCAGGTAGAAATGCCATTTCTTCATGAGGATGGATATTGAAAAGCGACCGGGAGGTTTCTCCCGGTCGCTTCTTTTTGAGCAAATTAGCGTAGTACCACAAGTTTATCCGTGACGGCAATTTCACCATTGACTATCAGATTGAAGATGTAAACACCTTGTAAGGTGTCGCCAAATTCCCAAGCTACACTTCCGGCCTCCCCTTCCAAAACCGTCTGCCAGACCACCCTTCCGTCGAGGCCTTTCACGAGGAGTTCGGCACCGGGTGTCCCTTTTTCCAGGCGGAAATGGAAAACCGTATTGCCAATGGCCGGGTTGGGCACGGCCATTACCGAATTCACCGCCATCGTGGCTGCAACACTGCCCTGGTTTCCGGTAGGAGGTGCCATTAACCCTTGCGCGCCTCCGCCTTGTGGCAGGATGACGGGCGGGAGATAATCTGTTCCTGCAACATCGTTCAAAAGGATTTGGGCCTGCACACAGGCGTAACAGGTGCCCGACTCTGCCAGTTGTGTCAGCGTGTTCAGGTTTTGGGAGACCATGGCCGCCTCGTCCACGTTGTGCTCCAGGGCACTGATTTGCATGGATTTCAACGTGCTGAAATGACCGTACTCCGTTTGTTCTTCTTGCGTGAGGGTCAGGCCGTAAGGAACAGCGGCAAGGGCGGCTTGTGCAGAGTCCGCATTGGATTCCTGCAACCAGGTGTCAACAATGGCGAACCTGGATTCGAGGTCGCCTTTGTTGGCCAGCCATGTACGGGCGGCACCCAAGTCTTGCTGCATGGTATCCAATAAATAGTGGCGGATGAGCGAGTTGGCGGCATAAGCCCGAGCGGAGATTTCCGTGCTACCCTGAAAATCCTGTTCGAATTGTTGTTTTTCAGTTTCTGAAAGTATGCCGTCTTCTTCCTCATCAAGGTGTGAAGGGCAAGTATTAGCAATTGCAGGAATTTTAGTCACTTTGAAAGGCGTGACATTGAAAGGCTGCCCGGTTGTTGTGTTTTGATAAAAATACGTAATCGGCAGTTCCCTGTTCTGGATATGGGATTCCGGGTCGGGCGGGGCCTGGGTGAAGGTATTCCCGGCAGAAAGATTGGCAGAGCCTTGGTTGGCAGCAATGCCGAAGTACTGTGTGCCTTCACAGTTGCAATTGGGGTCGGTGCAGTTCAGGTAGTCGCAGGGCATGGAAAAGTCGAAGCGGTTTCCACCGTTTTCGTTACAGCGGTAAACAAGGCCCTCCTTATCCTTGCCCCGGTTGTCGCCCTGTGCGAGGTTCCCTACCCGCAGGTTGTTGAAAGTGTTCTTGTAAACTTCGTTCGGCACGCTGCCGGATGCCTGAATGTAAATGCCCACCGGGTTGGTGGTGCCAGTGCCACCATAAGGGTAGAAAGTGTTTTCCTCGATTTTATAGCCCGTGCAGCGCCATGTCTCGATTCCACGGTTGGCAGCATCGCCGTACTGGGGCTGTAAAATCGGCAGGTCGCTGCCCACCTCGAACACATTGTCAACGACATAGATATTGTCCACCCTACCGGCGTAAATGCCCACGAGGTTGTTTTGGAACTTTGAGCCTACGACACTGAAGGGGTTCAAGCTGCCAATTGTTCCCGTGTAGATAGCCCGGTTAAAACCTTTGAACTCCGAATATTTCCACTGCTGGCATATCCCGTTCACCTTCACGTGGCATTTACCTTCCACCGAAAACCCGGCATTGCGGGCATAGATGCCATACTTCCTGTAATCGGCATATTGCTGGCCTGCTGGCATCATGCCTGCGGGATATGCGTTCTCAAATATGCACTCATGGAAATCAATGCCCGTCACGTTTTTCAGGTAGGCCATTTCCCAGAAATAGGCGAAATCGCCGGAATAACCAGCGTCCACGATGAAATGGCAACGATAAAACCGGGTGCTGTTGCCAGTTGGGGCATTGCCCGAATAGGGGTTGTAATTCTGGTAGTCCCTGATGTCCACCATGACGTTCCGGCAATTGCGGAAAGTCACATCGTGGGCCCACAGGATGCCCCCTGTGGAGAAGGCATCGTTGGGGTCTTGCAGCCTGACGCCCGTGTTGGCGTGCTCGATAACCGAATTGTTGTAGATGTAGGCAATACCCTGCTTAGGCAGCCCTGAGACGAAAACCTGGGTATTGGACTTGTCGCCCTTTACAGTGATACCGTCCCAATAGTCGCCATTGCAGTTGTTGTAAATCCTTGCGCCGTCAACGTTCAGCCTGCCATTTTTCTCGACCACGATTTTTGCGTTTTCGGGCATGCCCACGTCGCAACGGATGGTAAGTTTGCCACCGGATTCCACTATGACGTTGGAGCGGAGATTCCGGTGTGTGTTCCAGACCACATCTGCTCCCTCCGGTATGATGATGTCAGGTTGGGATATATCGCAAAAATCAGTTACGGCAGGAAATGAAAAGCCATTTTCTTCCGTCCTTACCCAAATCGGGTCTAAGCCATCGAGAAAATGGTGCATACGTCCAAGCTGACATTCTGTTAGGGCGCACCTGTTCGTGATACTAAGGGGCGAATCCATGTGGTTGTTAGCAGTGGTCGGGAACGGTGTGTCTGCGCAACCATCGTTTGTGGCCGGGTTGTTCCCTCCGATGTGTGAATTCGGGCCAGGATGGTCCACGCTGACCATGTGGAGCCACTCTGCCAGGATGCCGCCACCACCAAAAGGTATATTGCCCGGTTCAGGTGTAGTGTTCAGGAAGATTTGGCCGTCAGGGCTTTGCCCCGTCAGGTCATAGATGTAGCGGTAATAATTGCCGTATAATACTATCCCGACTTCGTCATCCAGTTCTCCGCAACTGCTGAACATATAGGTATAACCGCCGCCGCCAAAATAAGGGCCACAACCTGCATTTGCGCTTGCTCCTGTCAAGAAAACGTGTACAGAATTTAAGATATCGGTATTTGAAGTAACAGATGGCTTGTTCGTTACAGCGGTTTCGTACATTTCATCATAAAAACTTCCTTTGTTGCCACAATAATAACCACCTCCCCAAAGGATAGGGTCCTCGTAAAAGAAGACATCCTGGTTTTCTATGCCATCAAAAAGGAATCGCACCCGGGAGTCGGGAATGAACGGTGATTCATTGCCTGGAACTTTGGGCTGCGGGTCGCATAGGTTGGTCATTCTGGCATTCATGCCCTTAGTCGGGTGGTGAAACCAGGAGCGGAGCACGTCCAGGTGAGCCTGTGAGTTGGTGAAGTTGCCCGGAGGGAACACTGCGTTGGAGTTCTGAAACACATGCAGGACAAACTTGATGTACTTGACAGGGGTGTGTTCAGGAAAACCCGGGTTCGGGGCATAGTTGATAGTGGATTCACAAGGTGGCAGGTCGTCAGGCCAACAATGCGATGCTCCTTCTGGCCCTCCGCCGAGATTTTCTGTGTGGCATTCAAACTCGATTTGGGCAATCAGCCCTGAAACGCTCAAAAGGACTGTAAGTAGGAAAAGCAATAGTCCTTTTGCAAGGCGTTTCAGCCTTCTATTTCTCAATAGACAGGCAAATGGTAGAGATGTGCAGCCCTTGAATTGAGCATTGCCGATGGAGGTAATGAAAACTCTTTTCATCGTTGGGAAGTTTTGAAGCTGCCTTTCCTCTGGCCAAGGTCGGAAGAAAAAAGCAACTTTGGTTTATGAATGATGTTAATTTCCACGTCTGGGGTTTTCTCTTTGATGTTTGGTTTCCTCCTCTTTTCTTTTCTGCGTCCGGTTTGGTTTTTTTTCTTTTTTGATTCCGTCGAACGTCCCGCATATACGCAGGCGGGGCGCATAGCCCCGCTTGCCGTGTATGCGTTGTTGGAGCCAGTCTTCCTTTTCTCTTTTTTTTATTATCCTATAAATTGACAAGAGACCTTGCAAAAACCTGCAAGGTCTCCTATTGATTCTCTGTAATCCAAACCTGCAATTGCATTCTCTTCGGCCAAAATGTAACTTGATGCAAACAGGCATTATAAGTTTTCGTAAAAATTCTTACTGCTGGCGAATCGAAATCTTAAACGACTTGGTTCTGCCATCCTCAAAATGCATTGTTCCAATGTATGTTCCGGTGGGGAGATAACTCAAATTCAAAGTTACTTTAATTTTAGTCGGGTCAAGGTGTTGATAGCCCAACTTTGTTCCTGCAAGGCTGTTTATTTCGACAAAATGGGGTCTTGCCCCTATATTGCCACCAACGGAAACATTCAATACCCCTGTGGTTGGATTAGGATAGATTTCCAGTTGAATGTCGCTGCCTGCCTTTTCCTGAATATCCGAGACAATTAGTTTCTGAAGCGTATCTGCCAAGATGAATATTGAGGAGTAAGGGTTTCCGGTTGTTGAGTTCTGATACCCAATGAACTTCGTCCCAATTACTGCGAAAAGCGAATCGCTTAATATTTTTATTTTTTCCGGAATGTCGTTTTCTTCCCCGTAATCTTCTGATGAAATCAACTCCCCTTCACTATCCAAAAAGCCGACATTAAATGGTGAAGGTTGGCCTGAAACAGGCGTGGAGGCCACCAAGTAACCCAGTCCTCCG
>SCUG01000366.1 GCA_004297645.1 Saprospiraceae bacterium
GAACCCCACGCCTGCACGGCCTGGTGGAACAAAAACGGCGAGCTAACCATCGTCACGGCCACGCAGGTGCCGCACTACCTGCATCGCACACTGAGCAGCGTGCTCGGCGTACCACTGAGCAAGGTGCGGGTGATAAAACCCGCTCTGGGCGGCGGCTTTGGTGGCAAGAGCGACCCCTTCTCTCACGAGTTGGTGGCGGCCCACATGGCCCGCAAGGCCGGTCAGCCCGTCCGCATCCGCTTCACGCGGGAGGAGGTTTTTCTGACGAACAATGGCCGCCATCCCACCCACCTGACTATGAAAATCGGCATGGGCAACGATGGCCGCCTGAAAACCCTCGATGCAGATATCGTCATTGATGGTGGCGCGTTCGGCAGCTTCGGCGTGGTCACCACCTACTATAATGGCGTGCTGTTGCAAGCACCTTACGACCTGTCGAGCTTCGGATTCAAGTCCACCCGCGTGTACACCAACAAGCCACCGAGCGGCGCCATGCGCGGCCACGGTGCCGTGAACCCCCGTTTTGCAACGGAAGTCATCATTGACGAATTGGCCCGAAGGGCCAACATAGACCCCTGCGAATTGCGCCTGAAAAGTTTTCTGCCGGGCAACACTCTGACGCTGGGTGAATTCCGCATCACGAGCAACGGCGCCCGCGAGGCTTTGCAGACCGTGATGAAACAATCGGACTGGAAGCGCAAACACCGCAGGTTGCCCTTCGGCCACGGCATCGGCGTGGCCTGTGGTTTTTACATCAGCGGCAGCGCCCTGCCCATCATCTGGAACGAGTACCCGCAGTCGGTCGTTCACATGAAGTTGGACTTCGACGGGAGGGTAGTCATTTATTCCGGGGCGAGCGACATCGGGCAGGGCAGCGACACCGTGCTTGCCATGATAGCCGCCGAGACGCTCGGCATCCCTGTGGATAAAACCTTCGTACATGCTGCCGACACACTGTTTACTCCCGTTGACCTGGGCAGCTATTCCAGCCGGGTGACTTTTATGGCGGGCAACGCCGCCAAAATGGCCGCCGAAAACCTGCGTGACGAGGTGCTCAATTCCGTGGCGAAAAAAACCGGCGCTGCCCCTGCTAACCTCTTCCTCCACGATGGAAAGGTGAAAGACTTAGAATCGGGCCGTGAAATTTCATGGGAAGAAGCAGCCGTAATGACCACCGGTGTGAGGGGCGCCATCAGCACGAGCGGCTATTACAATTCACCGAAATTGGGTGGTGATTTCAAAGGTGCGGGCGCCGGCCTAAGCCCGTCGTACAGCTTTGGTGCTTGCGTGGCGGAAGTGAAAGTGGATGCCGCCACCGGACAATTGGAAGTAGTGAACCTTTGGGGCGCTCACGACCTCGGCAAGGCCCTGAACCCGCTGGCCGCCGAGGGGCAGTTGGAAGGCTCGTGGCACATGGGCATGGGGCAGGCAGTTTCCGAGGCCATGAATTATTACGAGGGCATGCTGCTCAACCCCAATTTGCTCGATTATAAAATCCCTACCTCGCTCGATACTCCACTGATGAACACCAACATCATCGAATCGGCAGACCCAGAAGGGCCGTTTGGCGCGAAAGAGTGCGGCGAAGGTGCCCTGCACCCATCCGTGCCGGCCATCGCCAACGCCGTCTTCGACGCCGTGGGCGTGCGTATCAACAGCCTGCCCATTACGGCGGACAAGATTCTGGAAGCGATGCGCACGGAGGTTGAAAAGGTGGAGGAGGTTTAGTTTTTTTGAACCTTCCTCAACCATCAAAAAAAATTGTGAATGAAAAACAACAGTGCAACCTACTTCATTCCCGCTTCGGTGGAAGAGGCTCTGACGACAGCCAGAGCCAACGGAAAAAGTTTTGCCTACATCGCCGGTGGCACCGACCTGATGGTACACCGGCAGCAGGAAAACAACGACGCTGAGTGCCTGATAGACCTCTCGGCCATTCCGGGATTCGGGAAAATAACAATCGAAGAAGGGCGGCTCGTCATCGGTGCAGGGGCTACACTGGAGGCATTGGCCAATTCGGAGACCGTGCGAAACCACTACCCGATTTTGGCCACGGCGGCGTTGTCCATCGCCTCGCCGGTCATCCGAAAAAACGCCACCGTGGGCGGCAACCTGCTCGTGGAAAACCGCTGCACCTTTTTCGACCAGTCGGCTTACTGGCGCGAGGCCATCGGCCTTTGTCTCAAATGCGGCGGGGATTACTGCATCGCCACCGGCGGAAAGAAGGCCTGCTATTCCGTCTTCATTTCCGACCTCGTGCCGGCGCTGATTTGCCTCGGCGCGGCGGTGCATTTTGCCGGTGAAGCAGGGGCGCAGGTCATGCCATTGGAAGAATTGTACACCGGCGCCGGGCTGAAATCCGTCAGCCTGCCGCCGGGGGCACTCATCACGCGGGTGGAGGTGCCGGCAGGCGGCGAAGTGCGTACCTGGTTTCGCAAACTGCGCCCGCGCAAAAGCCTGGATTTCACCAACCTTACTTTGGCGCTCAGCTTCGCACCAGGCACCGGCCACCTGAAAGTGGCCATCAGTGGTGCCGATATGGGCCCCGTCGTTTTCGAGACGGACGACCTCTCCAATTCTGAAGGTTTTATAAAAACCGTGGCCAAAAGATGCCGTATGGTGGAGAACCTGTTTTATCCGAGGGCTTACCGCAAGCAGATGGTGGGTGTGTTTTTAAGGCAGGGGCTGGAGGAGGTGGGGGCGGTGTGAAAATGAATGGGCAGGGGCGCCCACCCTTTCAAGCCGCTGCACGCTATCCAGGCCGCCGTGCCATTGCCGGCTTCCTCCGCCATGCGAACTGAACAGCATTTTCATTCCGCCACCTCATCCGTCAGCGCCAGCAGCGCCCCGATGATTTGGTTGCGGCGGGTCGTGGTATTTTCAAAAGACAGCACGCCCTGTATTTCATCCTGCCGGAGTTGATTCCATTGCGCTTGCAGCAGGGTCAGCAAACGATTTCCCGGCAGGGCGGCTTGCAGTTTCCCGAAGGCTTTGGCGATTTCGTTGTCGCCAATGAGGGTTTTAATAAGTTCTTTTTTGCCCTTGCCTTTTTCTTTTTCAGATGGATGAATGGGTGGCTGTTTTGTCTCTATTTCTCCCTGCTCGCCCATTGATGCCACCACTTCACCCAATATGGTGGCCACTTCGAGGTACTCGTAGCTGATTTTGCATTCGACTGTTCGCTGCCCTTTTTGCTTTCTTTTCAGCAAATCACTGTACTCGTAAAAATTCGGTTCTGGCAGGCGGCGGCATTCGTCGCAGACGCAGGGGAAGAGCTTTTCCACCGGCAGTTGGTGAAATGAGTCGTTCAATTTGTCGAACTCCCCGGCGATGAGTGTGAGCAATTCCTTGCGCAGCGCCTGGTCCTGCCCTTGCGCCCGGATGCTCACGACGCCAGCTTCGAGGGGCAGCTCCATCACCTCAGCCCTTGCGCCGAGGCGCTCCAAGACTGCCCCGCTGCGCCACGCCAAATCGGTGCGGGGCAGGAAGCGGTGCAGGCGCACGAGCAGGCGGTTGAGCAAGCCCTTCGGCAGGAAACCGTAGCGGTAGCGCAGCGTCAGGTTGTTCTCGCTGCTCCACTCGTAGGCGGGCTGGGCTGCGGGCAGCAACTGCGGGGCGAGCCATTGTTCTTGCGCCGCATCGGGCACGGCGTAGCACAATTCGAACTTCACCATCAGCGCCAGCAACTCGCCCCGCCGCTCGTCGAAACGCTCTTCCTGCCAGATGCGGGCAAGGTCGCTGCGGTCGAACTTGCCGCCGTTCGCCTTCACCGGCTCGTCGTCGAGCACGCGGTAAACGGCGGTGGTCGCCCAGTCTTTTTGCAGGATGACGGTGCGGCGCAGCAGGTCGTCCTCCTGAAAATGCAGGAAGACGCCGATGTCGTGCAGGTATCCGCTCAATTGCTTCGCCTGCCGCCGGTCGCCGATGCCATTCCGGGCGCAGAGGTCGAACCATTCGGTGTCGCCGATGCACTCCCGCTTGCCGGCCAGCCGCTCCACTTCCTGCCGGATGGCCACCCACTGCCGGGGCAGTGGCGAGCCGACGTGCGGCAGGTTTTGAATGTGAAATTCGATGGCCTGGCGAAGGGTTTCCAAGCCCCTGCCGTCGAGCAGATTCACCGGGTAGCTGTCTTTGATGAAGCCGAAGCTGGCTTTCATGCCCTGGAGGTCGAGGTCTTTGCTGCGGTCGCCCTTTTCGTTTTGCACGATGAGCAGGGGGCTGCCGCCGCCGAGCAGCCCGACCACTTGCAGCCAGTAGCGGAAGGCGGGGTCGTTCACGGTGCGGTCGTCCTTGCGGGTGTCGTCGAGGAGCACGTAGAGCGAGCGTTTGTTGAGAAAAAACTGGTGAGTGGCGTGATAGACTGCCTGCCCGCCGAAGTCCCAGACGTTCATGCGGAACTGCTTGCCGTGTCCCGATTGCCCGGAACCGTTTTTCATCGGGAAGTGCAGGCAGTGGATTTCGATGCCTTTGGTCGTGTCTTTTTCGTCCGGCAGGGCGGCGTTGGGGTCTTGCAGTTTGCGGCAGAGGGAGGTCTTGCCAGCGCCGCCTTCGCCGAGAAGGAGGAGTTTGGCTTCGTAAATGTAGCCGGTGCTTTGGGCGCCGAGAGCGGCGAAGTAGCCGAGGATGGCGGGGTTGCCTTGCTGGATGATTTCGGGGGGTGGGGTTTGCCAGGGGTTGTCTTTGAAATAGCCCCATTCAACGGTGAAGCCTTTTTTTATCAAAGGCAACAAAGGGGTCAAATCGTTGACTTGGTTGCTCCTGAAATCCAACTGCGTCAGCCCGGTGAGCTTTCCTAACGGCGTCAAATCGCTGACTTGGTTGCTTCTAAAATACAACTGCGTCAGTCCGGTCATCTTTTCTACCGGTGTTAAATCGCTGACATTATTGCCCCTGAAATCAAGCTGCGTCAGTGCGGTCAGCTTTTCCAAGGGCTTCAAATCGCTCACTTGATTTACCGAAAGATTCAATTGCGTCAGTGCGGTCAGCTTTTCCAAGGGCTTCAAATCGCTGACATGATTGCTACCAAAATACAACTGCGTTAGCGCGGTCAGCTTTTCCAAGGGCTTCAAATCGCTGACTTGATTTTCCGAAAAGCCTAACAGCGTCAGCTTGGTCAGCTTTTCTATCGGCTTCAAATCGCTGACTTGGTTGCCCCAAAAATCCAACTGCGTCAGTCCGGTCAGCTTTTCCAAGGGCTTCAAATCGCTGACTTGATTGTACCGAAAATCCAACTGCGTCAGTCCGGTCAGCTTTTTTAACGGCGTCAAATCGCTGGCTTGATTGTACCGAAAATCCAACTGCGTCAGCCCGGTGAGCTTTCCTAACGGTGTCAAATCGCTGACTTTATTGCTCCAGAAATCCAACTGCGTCAGCCCGGTCAGCTTTTCCAAGGGCGTCAAATCGCTAACCTGATTGCTCGAAAAATGCAATTTCGCCAGCCCGGTCAGCTTTTCCAAGGGTGTCAAATCGCTGACTTGGTTGCTTCTAATATCCAACTGCGTCAGCCCGGTCAGCTTTTCCAAGGGCGTCAAATCGCTGACTTTATTGCCCTTAATATCCAACTGCACCAGCCCGGTCAGCTTTTCCAAGGGTGTTAAATCGCTGACTTTATTGTACCGAAAATCCAACTGCGTCAGCCCGGTGAGCTTTTCCAAGGGCGTCAAATCGGTGATTTCCCATTTGTTTTCCCATATTCCTGCAATGACGAGCTTCTTTAAATGGGCGAGGGAAAAGGGGGAGGGAAGCGCAACGAGGCGGTTGGCGGCGCCTTTGTTTTGGCTCTTTTGCTTGTCATTTTTTTCCCAATCCCACCACTCATTGCTCAGCACCAGTTCTTCCAGCCATTCCAGCTCGAACAACTCCGGGGGCAGTTCGGTCAGCCCGCAGTTACCGAGGTCGAGGCGGGTGGCTTTGGATTTTTTGTTTTCGGCGATGAGGTGGTGGGCGAGGGAGGACATGGTAGTGTATTTAGCTGTGTCGAGTTGCAATTATTCACTCAATCTCAGCACCGTTGGGCCGGCAGGCAAGCCGAGTTGGATGGCCTTTTCAACAAGCGGGGCGAATTTGGACAAGGTGAGGTAAGTGTTGTCAAGCGCATCCAAAATCAGGAGCGGGAGTGGGTAATTTTGAAAATTCTGCTGAAAGGCAATGTTTTTGTCCCCGGTCAAAAAAACGTCGAACCCGTTTGACTGGATGAGCTGCAGCAATTCGCCGTTTTCTTTACCGTCCCATTTCATTTCCCTAACGGTGAACACCTCGTGTGCCGGGAAATTGCGTTTCAGTTTTTTGGGAAGGTTCTCGTCAAGCAGCAATTTCATAGAGTTTATTCAATTTGGCTTGGGTAAGTATGTTTTCAAAAAAATTCAGCACCGAAACGGCCTGTTCCTGCGAAACAGTTGGAAAATCATCCAAAAACTCATCCAAGGGAATGTTCTTTTCCAAATGTTGGAAAAGGATTTTCACAGGTACGCGGGTGCCTTTGAATACCGGTGTACCTCCGAGGATATTTGGATTGCTGACGATGATGTTCTGCAAATCAAACATGATGCGTTTTATTTTATGGCAAATTATTGTCAATAAATAGGTTGAGTTTCGGAAACAACAAAGTGGGGACAGCCCGATAATCCCCGCTTGAAGCTATCAATGGCGATGATTTTACAGCTCATTCAGGAAGTCGTTGAGGGTAGTGGCCTGTTTTTCTCCTTTTTGGATTTGCCGGATTTCACGGAAGGCATTTTTCAGCCGCTCCTTGAATTGCAGCAGCGTGACGAGCCGCTGGTACGCTTCAATAAATGAAGTCCATTCCTGGATGGGAAGTTGGACAAACAAAGGTTTGCCGCTGTTGTCGGTTACATAATTGACTTGTGGGACGTTTGTGATGGACATAGGTATTTTTTTTTCAAAGGTAAATATTCATTTCTATTTCCGGGGGGCCGGGGTGGGTGGCTTTGGATTTTTTGTTTTCGGCGATGAGTTGGCGGGCGAGTTCAGACATGGCTTTTCGTTAAAATTTATGGCTGGATGATGCTGGTAATCGCATTGAAAACAGAAAGATAGAGCGCATCTGATACAACCCCGGCAGACCGGACAATCAGGTTTTTGTCCGCCGTAAAAATCCGGTTTGGGCGGATGTTCGAGGCAACGGGCAGGGAGCCAGATTTAAAATCGGAAGCGTCCAATGGAATGGCAAAAGGGTCTTTCGGTGAATTTTGAGAAGTGATTTGGCACAAAATCAGGTCATCGCCGGGCAAGTCAGCCAAGACCAATGCCGGGCGGCGTTTGCTGCCCGATAAATCCGAAAACGGAAAAGGGATAACGACCACTTCGCCTTTTACAAATTTTTCCATGCCTCATCTTCTTTGTCGGTGAGCCAATCTTTCGCCAAACTGCGTTCGCTGGCAAGGTGGGTGAGGGTCAGGTCTTCCTTGTCTGATTTGGGTTTTCCCAAAATGGCGGGTCGCCGTTTGCTTTCACCCGCCGAAACGGTGTCATCATCCTTTACTTGTTGAAAGTTCACCTTAAACGGACGTATCAATTCCATGATGGCTTGGAGTACTTTTTCGTCCGGTGTTTCGATTATCAATTGCATGGCGGTTGATTTTAGAAACAAATTTAGGGTAAAAATTCAAATAGAAGCCAATCAGTTCGGTCAGCCCGCAGTTGCCGGGGCCGGGGCGGGTGGCTTTGGATTTTTTGTTTTCGGCGATGAGGTGGCGGGCGAGGGAGGACATGGCGTTGTTTTAGTGCTCACGGTTGTTTTTCCGCTAAAAACTGAGCAGGTGTGAAAATAGGTACAGGAAAGGAATCGGCAAGTACCAGCAAATCTTTATCCCCGGTGGTGATGCATTCCGCTTTGGCATCGAGGGCAAGGTTCAGGGATTTGTCGTCTTTTGGGTCACGGCACAATGCCAACTGTGATGTGACTGTTGCAGGATGCGAAATTTGTTCAAAGCCACGCAGCAAGGTAATTCTGTCAGACAAAGGAAGGAAGCGGTCAAATTTTGGTCGAACCAAGACATCCCAAAGCTCGTCGAGGGTTTCGCCGGAACGCAAAATAATGCCGAGTGACAAGGCAAGGTCAAAAGCAGCACGGGGAATACCCTTCCGGAACAAAAAGGCACTCACCAATACATTGGTGTCAAAAACGAACCGCCGTTCAGGATTCATGGAGGATTTCATCTAAGATTTCAGGCGTCAACCCATTTGCCACGGCTTTGTCGCTGAGTTGGTCGAGCAACTTGGCAAACGTTTTTGGGGTAAAATGCTTCCATTCTCCATTTTCAACTATCCAACAAAAAATACTGATGATTTTGGTGCGCTCCTCCGGCGTGGTTTGCTGCCAGTTGAGGGCAACTGATTCGTTTACGGGAATGACAAGTCTTTGCATGGCGGTTTAATTTTAAAACAAATTTAGCGTAAAAATTCAAATAGAAGCCAATCGGGTTCAGTCGAAGCATTGGGCAGGGAGGTCAGCCCGCAGCGCCCGAGGTCGAGGCGGGTGGCTTTGGTTTTTTTGTTTTCGGCGATGAGTTGGCGGGCGAGGGTGGACATGGATTATTTGAATGATGAAAATTGAAGTAGGAAAAGTTTTGATTATTCCTTTTCGGGAATTGGATTGATGACATTCAAGTCGGCAATGCCTGAAAAATCAACGGTATTTCGGGAAATGATTTCCAATCCATGCACCAAAGCGGTCGCTGCGACGAGTGCATCGCCAAGTGAGATTTTCTTCATTTGCCGCACCTTGATTGCCGCCTGAATGACTGCGTCGTCAATGGAAAGCGTTTGCAAAATCCTGAAAATGTTTTCAAAGTAGATGATTTGCTTCGGGGTGATTCGTGAAACCCAAGCGTTTCGACATGACTGACGGTGGAAACGAAGTTGGCAGGGTCAGTTACAAAAGGAAGCAAGATGGGCGCAAACTGCTCCTCGCCGGAATAAATCAGGATGTTGCTGTCAATGAGTTTCATAAAAAGGTTTTAATCCCGGTAAGGCAATGCACGGTCTCTTCTGGCTTCCATTTGATATTGAAGTGCGTCTCCAAAAGTGCTCATATCGCAGCCTGCCCTCACGGTGCGGATTGCTTCGTCAATTTCTTCATTGGCAAGCCCGGCTTTAAGGCTGCCTCCGTTTTTCCTGGAGGCTTTTTTGGGCTTGCCGATTGGCTTGGTGGCAGGTAGGCTGTGCTTTTTCAAAAGGTAGCCAATGAAGTCCGCAACCTCAAGTTTGAGGCTTTCGGGCAGTTGTTGCAGTTGATATAAAATGAGTTGGTCGGTCATGATAAATGGTGTAAACAATTTAGGCAAAACGTTTTGCCGCAGGTTTCGAGTTCAAAGTTAGCACTTTCCCGAAAAGCCGCCAAACCTGCCGCAGTTTCCGGGGCGGGCGGCTTCGGGCTACAGGCCATTCATCAACCAGGGCAACGGCAAAGCCACAACAAACACCTTCTACCACCAGGGTGCCAACATCTTGACGGGGACTTCAGGAACGAAGTTGGTGTCATCAACTATTTCGATTTTCTGGAACAGGCTTTCCTTATCCGGCGCTTGCCTTCTTTTCACCGAAACATTATAAGCGCTTGGTAAAGGCCCCGAAACTCTATTTCTGGGACGGTGGTGCTCTTCATCACCTGGCCGGGATTTCCGATATCATCCAATTGCAGGGGCACATTCTCGCCGGGCATTCCTGGGAAGGTTACGCAGTACAGCAGGTCATTGCCTCCTTGCCCCCGGGATGTCCATCCTTATTTTTACCGCACACAGGACGGGAGCGAAGCGGATTTGGTTTTGGGGTTCGGGCAGCAACTAACGGACAACCTTTTGTCCACCAAAGATTACGGGCCCGTGGACCGTAGGCTCTGGCATGATGGGCGAAACCGTACCGAAACAAACCAATTTCGTCGCCCTCGGCAAGGTGCAAACCGATGCCTGGGGCATCCCCCAACTCCGCATCAGCATCGAACACGACGACAACGACGAAAAGATGATTCAGGACTTTTTTGGGCAGTTCACTGAAATGTACCGGAAGGCCGGCTTCACCGATATCCAAACGAGGGACAGCAAACAAGCCCCCGGCCTCGACATCCACGAGATGGGCGGCGTGCGCATGGGCAACGACCCCACGACTTCGCTGCTCAACAAATGGAACCAACTCCACGCTTGCCCCAACGTTTACGTCACCGATGGCGCCTGCATGACTTCCTTTTCCACCCAAAACCCGTCGCTGACTTTCATGGCGCTGACGGCGCGGGCGGCGAACCATGCGGTGGAGGAGTTGAAAAGGGAGGGCTGATGCTGTCGTTGATGTGTCCGCATTGCATATTGCCGCAGGCATCTGAGGAAATAATACCAGCCGGCAAAAACACCAAAGATGTAGCTGTTGAAGAGCGTTTCCAAGA
The DNA here is from genome assembly GCA_004297645.1 of Saprospiraceae bacterium. Lineage (GTDB taxonomy): Bacteria > Bacteroidota > Bacteroidia > Chitinophagales > Saprospiraceae > UBA6168. The sequence continues at coordinate 10,397 of SCUG01000366.1, forward strand.
AAGGGATGCCTTCTTTACGGGAGTTTATTTTTTTTGAAAAGCGTGTGGTAAGCATCTTCGAGTTTCTCGCGGAGTTTCTCGTCCGCAGACTCACCAGCCAGCATCGCACGGAGTTCCTTCAACAACCGCAACTCGCTGAAAAGAGCGGCATCTGCTGCCAACTGACACTCTAAGTCGCTGCTTTCGGTAGCGGAGAGATTACCGTCCAGATAATCCTCCAGTTTTTTAATAACTTCCACTTTGTTCATATACGGCCCGGTTATGGGATTTGGCAAAATTGGGTGCCCAAACAGATTCGGCAGTTCAACATTTGCACCTGATTAATCACTCCTATTAAAATCGTGGAATTCCGGAGCGTTTTGAATGGCATCCGTCAGACGTGCAATGCATTCACATTTCTTTTTACGGGCATAACCGTAACTGATATTCATCTCAGCAGCCACCTCTTGCAGCGGGCGGCCATTCCATGCTAAGCGCAGCAATTTCTGGCAGCCCTCACTTAAGGATTCAAATTTCTGGCGAAACAGGCTGTATTTTTCTTCTTCCCGCAATACTTCTTCGGCGAGCGAAAAGGCGCCATTTTCATCTCCTAATCCTTGGAGAGTCATATTTGTTACCCCCGTTCGTTTGCGGCGTTTCAGCTCGTTGAACCATTTTCCCTTGCAAACCAAAAAAAGAAATGCCCCGAAAGGGCAAGTGAGTTTCCAGCCGGGCATGCGGTTCGGCAATATCATCAATGTCCGTTACTCTATGGGACATGTTACCTGGCAGGATAACGATAACCGGCGGGCCAACATCAAAAACCAGGTTACGGTAGGTATCATTTTGCAGGAACTGCACCATTGAATATTGGCTGGCCGGGGAGTAGTTTGTGATTAGCAGATGATAAGGTAGCGGGGTTTACGAAGGGTTAGGAAATCTCCAAGATTTCCTAACCCTTTCTCCTGCTTTTCAGCGTAGCAAACAAACGTTTCCTCCATCAAGCGAAGGTATTTTACTCTATACGCTCAGTGAAACTCATAAAATTAGAAAACATCCGCTGCACCAGCCGTTTACGAAATCCCTTATCCCGCTATTTTTCACTCAATGCCTTCCACATATTCCGCTCCGAACATCACTGTCAGGTTGCCCTTTTCGATGTCCCCCTGTCCGGGTTGCTTTTTACCAGCGAGGTTTTTATGGAGAAAATCTTCGGCGATGGCCCAAAAAGAAACCCAGCTTTCCGGTGAGCGGAAGTCGTGGCCCTCTTCGGGATAGAAGAAATACACCACTTCCTTTTTTGCGTCGAAGAGGGCTTTTGCGAAGGTGTCGTTTTGCTCCTGAGGCACCCGGTCGTTGAGGGTGCCGGTGGTGAGTAGCAGGGGTGCTTTTATGTCTTTTACGTAGGTCAAGGGAGAGTAGGCTTTGAGCAGGGCAGTGCCTTCTTCGGTATTGGGGTCGCCGACGCGGCTGCGCCACAGGTCGTTGTCAGCAAATGGCAGTTTACAATATTCGCTGAGGTCGGTGATGCCGTACATCGAGACGCCGCAGGCAAATAGGTCCGGTGATTTTCCCAGGGCATAGTTGGTGGCGTAACCGCCATACGACCAGCCCCAGATACCGGTGCGGCGCGGGTGGCTGATGCCGCTGCTGATGGCCCAATTGGCCACGTCCACAATGTCGTGGTGCATGGCTTCGCCCCATTGGAGGTTGCCTGCATCGCAGACTTTTTTACCGAGGCCTGTGGTACCCCGGAATTCCATGTTGATGACGACGTACCCGCGGTTGGCCAGCAGCTCGAAGTTGCGGGTGTGAAACCAACTATTCCAATGGGTAATCCCATCCTCCGGACCGTCATGCACGTAAATAATGGTGGGCAGCGGCACCTTGGGCATGCCGCCGGCACCGGCCATTCCAGGCGGCACATACACCTGCACTGGCAGCCGCAGGCTGTCGCGGGTGGTCACAGTGAAGGCCTTCCGGGTAGCGAGGTCGTAGCCATCGAGGGGCGAATAGTCGTTGAAGAGGTAGGTCAGTTTCTGGGCATCGCGGTCGTAGTGGTAATACTTTACGGGGCCGCCGTCTAATGAGCGCACGAGCCATTTCCGGTCGTCTTCGCTGGCACCGGCGAAGCTCGCATTCCCGTTCAGTTCTTTGTTTAAAAATGCAAAATCCTCCTCCACGGCGGGGCTGGTGATGTGGCGTTTGACATCGCCCCAAAGCGCCACGACGGAGGTGGGCCGGCCCTGCGGGTCCACGCTGGCGGCATAAGGCAGAATGCCGGCATCGGGGTCGCCGGCCAGCTCCGTCACTTCGCCTGTTTCGGCGTCAATAGCGACAAGGGTGGTTTTGTCTTTTTCAAAGTTGTCAGTGGCGTAGATGGTCTTGCCGTCGAGGCTTACCGAGATGATTTTCGAGAGACCTCCGGTGAGCATTTCCGGGGCGAAGGGGTAACGAACCACCTCCTTCCAATGGCCCTGCACCCATCGCAATAGTATGTTGCCGCCGGTATGGCTGGGCTGCATGCCCGCCACGATGCCGAAGTTTTCATCGAAAAATATTTGGGTCAAATCGCCCATGATGCCGAGGCGGCGCATGTTCCCGCTCAGCAAGTCGAGGAAATACATGCCGTGTTTCAGCGAGTCTTTGGCCACCACATCCACCACTACTTTGTTGGGGAAGCGTGGACTCAGGGCGAGGAATTTCATTTGCAAAAAAGGCACGTGTAAGTCCAGCTTGTGCTGCTTCCGGGCCTTTATGCTGGCAAAATACACCTGCAACGAGGTGTCTTCCTGTACGATGGCTACCAGCCCGCTACCATACACGGGCATCCAGCTTACGAGCTTGCCATCGTACTTCCTGCTGTGTTCCACCAAAGGTGTTTGGCGGTCCAGATAGTATAGCGTGCTGTCCGAGCCATCGGCTATTTTTTGATAAAAAACCAACTCACCGTCTTTGGAAAGTGCAACGTTGTTTTTGTCTTTTTCTTTAAAGAATAACTCCCGCGGGATGAGATTGCCATTGCTTTGCGAAAAGAGCAACCAAGCTGGCCAAAGCAGGAAAAATGAGAAGAAGTATTTCATAAATGCTATTTGTTTGTTTGCCCTTCGGGCAAACCCGGTTTGCCAGGGCGCCGCAAAATTAACTACCTGAACGGCACATGGAAGTCACACTCCCATCATTTTATACTTTTGAACGCCAGGTTTTGTCCATTTGACATTTGCTATTCAACCTTAGCCATCCGAGTAATCGGGATAGCCTAAGCCAGGGCAGCCAGAACCAAATAGTCTTAGTACAAATAGTGAGGGCAATGAATTTCGAAGGTTAGATACTACACCAACACTTGACATTGTGTGCCCCGGCGCCGCCTCCGGCGGTGCCGGGGGGAGGGGATATTGGGGGCTTCGCCCCCAAACCCCTAAGCCAGCGAAGTCAGCGCCAAATACCCGGGATGGACA
>SCUG01000367.1 GCA_004297645.1 Saprospiraceae bacterium
ACAAAACCTTCAAACGCCTCGGCGTCCAGGACAAATACGGCCAAATCTACTGGGCCGGCGAACTCTCCGACGGCACCCTCTATTTCCTTGCCCTGCTCGCCATCATCCACCAGCCCTATCCGCCGAAGCTGCTCATGGTGGAAGAACCTGAAAACGGCATCCACCCCCGCAGGATTAAGGAAATCATTGATTACTTCTTCACCATTGCGGAGGAGAAGGGCATCCAGGTCATACTGACCACGCACAGCACGGTGGTCATTGACCAGTTCAAGGATTTGCCGGAGAGCATTTTCGTGTTCGACAAAAAAGACCAAAGCACGCAAATCAGAAACCTGCTCACCGACATTATCGCAGAAGACAAGCAAAAATCTAAAAAACTACACGTACCTGAACTTGACCTCAGCGGTTCGCTTGGCGACCACTGGGCAGCGGGGTTAATTGGTGGTGTTCCGAGATGAAGACAATCAACTATGGCATTTTTGCCGAAGACGAAGCCAACAAGATTTTTATAAAAACCGCTGTGCCTCAGCTTGTTTCGCATTTTGGGTATGACGGCAAAATTGCGTTCAACCTGCCATCCGACTTCACTTCAATGGCAACCGCGAAGAGCGGCGACTATGTTTTCGAGAACTTCATCATGTTCATTTCCAACGGCATCAAGTATTTTCAACTCGATTTGTGCCTTGTTGGGCTGGATGCAGACGACAATGACCATTCAGTGAAATACAGCAATATGCACAAGGAATTGGTTGCCAGTAACCTCAATGACCGGGGACTTATTTTCATTCCCGTTCAAGCCATCGAATACTGGCTTTGGTATCTGAAAGCCAAAAATGAAAATCCCCAACTTGCAAAAACTCCAGCCATTGAATCAAATTCAAGGCAAGAATTGAAAAAGTGGATTTACAATCGGAAAAAGCCCACCAACAAAAAATCCAACCCTATGGTAGCGAGCCTTAGCCAAAACATTGACTTCGCATGGCTCAATGCCCATTCAGCCAGTTTCAAGCACTTTTACGACCTGTTTCACAACTACCTGTCCTCGAACTTTGCAAATCCTTAATCTTTTACTTTCATGCATTCCAATCCTGTCCTAACCAATGCATAAACTTTCCAATTTTACACTCAACTCTTGGCTCCCCCACCTCGGCCCCGGCGCCCCCCTCTACAACGCCATCACCGGCGACCTCCTCGCCACCGCAGGCATCGAGGGCCATCAAAATCGAACCAAACTCCCTTCATAAAACTCTACCAAGCCAGCACCGTCCTCAAATAGCTGTTGCACTTGAGGCAGGTGTTTTTCAAACTGTACCAAGAGTTCTTTGTTGCTGAGGTTGCCCATGCGGAACAGCAGCACACAAGGGGGAGCGCCTTTTACCAAGTAGTGGTCGAAGAAATCCGAATCCTTTGTGACGATGATTCGGTCTTCTGCCTTTGCAATGCGTCGAATGGCTTCGTCATCCAACAAATGCCCATCCGGGAAGCGGGTCGTATGGATAGCGTCAAACCCTTTGCCGGAAAGGAACTTGGACAACCGTGGAGGCAATTGTGTATCAACAATGAACTTCATAGAAAGGTCAGGCTGCCAAGGGAATCACGGAGTGTGCATTTGCCATTTTGGAAGCAAAAAGCAAGCAGGCCCGAATATCATCTATCTCGATATACGGATAGTCCTCCAAAATTTCCTCGTGCGTCATGCCGGACGAAAGCAGTTCTAGCATTTGCGCCACGGTGAAGCGCATGTTGCGGACGGTAGGCTTGCCGTTGCAGACTTTCGGGTTCAATGTGATGCGTTGC
>SCUG01000368.1 GCA_004297645.1 Saprospiraceae bacterium
CCCTGAGGCACAGAAACACAGAGTTGAGTTTGGTTCTCTGTGCCTCCGTGTCTCTGTGTTGAAATAAAAATTGTCAAGCTAATTCCAGAGTTGACTTATGATACAGCCTCATCTTATTTCGAACACGTTACTTATCTTTTATTACATTCTCTTTCATCAAAGCTGAAGTTGCTTGAAATTCTCAATTCTCAATTTTCCGTCAGCACATCAATCATGGTTTTGAGGGAAATGAACATCGGCTCGACGCCCTCGCTGGTCAGGTGAAAGGTTTCGTCTTCGAGGTCTTCCTCATCAATGGTGAGGGCATCTTCGACAAAAGCGAGGAGGTCCTCTTCGGGGTAATTTTCAAAAAAGAGGTCGAGTTGTTCGCGGAAGCTGCGTTTTTGGGAAGCGTCGAGAATGGCCCAATTGGCCTCTTCGGCATCGCTGATGCGCTCGCTGTCCGCAGCAGGCAAACCAGGGTTTTCCAGCTCCACTGATTTCCAAATCACCGTGGCTAAATAAAACAGGAATTCCCGTTCTTCCTCCGAAAGTGCCCCCTCTTGCTCCGAAATAAGGAACGAGAGCAGGGAGGGCTGCCTGCTGGCAAATTCGCACGCAGCATTGTCGTAATCTGTTTCCCCTCTTTCAAATTGGGCGATGACGCTTTCGATGGTGGATTCTGAAATCATGCAGGCTGTTTGAGTTGGATTCAGAAATATGTTTCTTTGTTGGCGGAGCAAAAATCCGGCATCCGGCTTAAAGCGACAAATAAACTAACCGGCAAATCACCAATGGGGAAAATCTATCGCCACGACGCCGTGAATTTTCTCGGCAAACTAACCCTTTGCCGGCTATGGAATGCGGCGCAGCTTTTCGCATCGTACCACCTCACACGCTGGAGCGGGCAAGCCATTCAATGGGGGCTGCCCATGACCGTATCCATCGAGCCAACGACGGCGTGCAACCTGCGGTGCCCGGAATGCCCCAGCGGCCTGCGGGCCTTCACCCGCCCAACGGGAAACCTCAAAGAAGATTTTTTTAAAAACACCATTGACACACTGCACCGCCACCTGATTTACCTGATTTTCTATTTTCAAGGGGAGCCATACATAAATCCCCGGTTTTTGGAGATGGTAAAATACGCCCGCCAAAGGGGCATCTACACTATCACCTCCACCAACGGCCATTTTTTGAGCGATGAAAACGCCCGGAAAACCATTGAGTCGGGCCTCGACCGGCTCATCATTTCGGTGGATGGCACCACACAGGAGGTGTACGAAAGCTACCGCAAAGAGGGCAATTTAGAAACGGTGCTGCAAGGCGCCCGCAACATCGTCAGGTGGAAGCGGGCGCTAAATTCTAAGACGCCTCACATCATTTTTCAGTTCCTCGTCGTGCGGCCCAATGAGCACCAAATCCCCGGAATTTACCGGCTGGCCAAAGAAATTGGCGTGGACGAAGTGAAGCTAAAAACGGCCCAGGTGTACAATTACGAGCGAGGCAATCCGCTCATCCCGACCCTCGGAAAATACGCGCGGTACGAAAAAACGGCCGCTGGTACCTGGCGCGTAAAAAACAAACTCCTCAACCACTGCTGGAAACTTTGGCATGCCTGCGTTATCACCTGGGACGGCCTCGTCGTGCCCTGCTGTTTCGACAAAGACGCCACGCACCAGCTCGGCGATTTAAAGCGGGAAAATTTCGGGGAGATATGGCGGGGAACGGCGTATGCCGCCTTCCGGCGCAGCCTGCTTAAAGGGCGCGACCAGATTGACATCTGCACCAATTGCACGGAGGGTTGCAAGGTTTGGGCGGAGTGATTTTTTATCACATAGCGCTTGTTTTTCCCCTCCGCACCCGGTTCATCAACGGGTAGCTGAAAACCACCACCAAAATAAGGATGACACCCCAGTAAAAACCAGGTGGCAACTCACGGTGCTCTTTAAGAATCAGGATGGCCAGGAGAATGCCATACACCGGCTCCATATTCACGGTGAGGGTAGAGGCAAATGCCGACATGTGCTTCAGGGAGCGCAGCGCGAGTACCCAGGTTAAGGTGGTACAAAGCAGCGCCAGCACGAGGAGTAACAGAAAGTCACTGGCAGTTGGCAGAAGTACCGCTTCCGGTTCTGCATAAAAAAAGAAGGGCAGGGCCAGACAAAGGAAAAGCCAGGCACTGCTCATTTCGATAAACGTAATGCTCAGTGGGCTGGCATCGTTAATCCACTTTTTATTCAAAATACTAAAAAGAGCCGCCAGAAGTGAGGCCAGCAGCCCCACCCAAATGCCAAGGTGCAAGGAAATATCCACGCTCTCTACCACGAGAGCCATGCCGGGAATGATGAGAAAACCGAGAAATATCTCCCACCATTTTATCTTTTGTTTTAAAAAAAAAGGCTCGATGATGGCCGTAAAAAACGCACAGGTAGCCATGCAAATAAGCGCAATGGACGCATTGGCCAGCTTGATGGCCCCGTAAAACATGAGCCAGTGAAGCCCCGTGAGTATGCCGGCCAACGCAAATTGAAAAATGTTTTTGCGCGGCATTGCGCGCAACTTCTTGCCCGGACGGATGAGAAATAACACACTGATGCCGGTGAGCAATACCCGCCACCACACCAGCACCACAGCAGAGAGCTGGATAAGCTCTCCGAGGATGGCGGTGAAGCCCCATAAAAATACGGCAAGGTGGAGTTCGAGGTAAGCCCGTTTTGTGGCGTTCATGTGGTGAAATGGTAACCGTTGCGAAAAGTGCATCCGGGGAAATTAAATGCTTGGAAAATGGCGCAGTCGCAAGCTCCTCGGAAATACCTCCGGTAAATGGCTTAATGAAAGTCAGCGGCAAAAGAACAAAATCAAAGCGGAATTCTTTCCTTTGCAAAAATGCGATTTGTCGTTCCCGAATGAGAAATCATCACATGCAGGGAAAAACCCCGGTGCGCGAACGACCCTTCTTCATCACTCACAAAAGCATTGAATAAATGGCACTCAAAGCAGGGGACAAGGCGCCCGTTTTTAAACTTTACAACACGGAAAAGGCAGAGGTTTCGCTCGATGATTTCAAAGGACAGAATGTCGTGCTTCTCTTTTTCCCTCAGGCTTTTACGGGCGTTTGCACCAAAGAGCTGTGCAGTACCCGCGACGACATCGCCTTTTACCAGGGCCTCGACGCCCAGATTTTGGCCATCTCGGTGGACTCTGTTTTTACCCTCGCAAAATTCAAAGAAGACCAACACCTCAACTTCCCATTGCTGTCCGATTTCAACAAAGAAGTTTCGCGGGCCTACGAGGCGTTGTACGAAGAATTCACCCTCGGCATGAAGGGGGTCTCCCGGCGCAGCGCCTTTGTCATCGACAAAAATGGCGTCATTCGCTATGCCGAAGTCTTGGAAAAAGCGGCGGATTTACCGAACTTTGAGGCCGTCAAAGCGACCTTGCAACAATTGAATTGAAGCCCCCAGTATCTATTGCAAGCTCAGGTTTCCATTTATTGCCAACAAAACTTTCACGCTATGCCTATCAACCCCTTTTATGAAGAATCCGCAGAAGAAGTCATCGTCGAAAAAGAAATTACAGACGATACCGGCACTAAAGAACCAGCCCAGCTCATCGTGTACAACGACGACGTGAATACTTTCGATTGGGTGATAGAAAGCTTAGTATCGGTGCTTCGCCACACCAGCGAGCAAGCCGAGCAACTTTCGATGATCATCCACACAAAAGGAAAAGCCACCGTGAAAACCGCCCCATTCAATGAGCTGCGTCCTAAAAAAGATGCATTGGTAGAGAGAGGGCTTTCCGCTGTGATTGAAGAGTTTTGATAATGCCGGCACCTCCAAATTAAATCAGAAAAAAACGAGCAAAGAGATGCGAAATTCTTCGCTCGCTTTTATTTTTAGCGGAGAACCACAACAACCAATTACCGAAAACCAACTATGCCTGTTTTTTGGCTCACCACTGACATGATTGAGTTTCCTCCCGCAGAATCGGCGAGTGAAGACGGCATTCTTGCCATCGGCGGCGACTTGTCACCGGAGCGCATTTTATCGGCCTACCGGCAGGGCATTTTCCCTTGGTTCAACCTCGACGACCCTATTTTGTGGTGGTCACCCGACCCGCGGTTTGTGCTCTACCCCGGTGAGTTGAAAGTATCCCGAAGCATGAGACCCTATTTCAATCAGCAAAAGTTCGAGGTGACCTACGACCTCCACTTCGAAGCAGTGATACGCGGCTGCCAGGAACCCCGTATGGCAGGGTGGGGCAACACCTGGATTACCGAAAGCATGGTGGAAGCCTATTGCCGCCTGTACGACTTGGGGTATGCCCATTCGGTGGAGGTTTGGCAAAACGGCAGCCTTGCCGGAGGGCTTTACGGCATAGCCCTTGGCAAGTGCTTCTTCGGAGAATCCATGTTTACCAAAGTGAGCAATGCCTCCAAATTCGGGTTCATCAGCCTGACGCAGCACCTCAAAGAAGAGGGATTTGAACTCATAGATTGCCAACAGCAAACGAAACATTTAGCCAGCCTCGGCGCCCGAAGCATCCCTCGAAAAGAATTTTTGGCGTTTCTGAAAAAAAATGAAGAAAATAAAACCGTGTTGGGCCATTGGTACTAAGCGCTTGTGGAGCCTCCGCCCAGCCCTACATTTCCAAATTATCAATGGCGCTGCGTTTTATCCCTAAAACATCGTTCTACCACTTTTATTTCCCCAAAAATTTACCACTTGACGCCTGCACCATGACCTTATTCTTTTGATTCCCAATTCTTAAAAACAATTTCACACATCCGGGAAAAAAGTAAATTCCCCATTTTGAAAAAATAAGGGAATCCCTACCTTTGCCCCACTTTTTGAAAAGGGTTTTCGACAGCCTGGATTTATTCAGGTTTTCGACAGAAATAGACAAAAGAAAATCATGACATGCGCCAATACATTCTGACGCTGATTTGTGCCTTCGTCCTTTCTCCTTTTGCTTACTCCCAAGACCATAGCGAAGAACGGCAAAAGCACGAAACTACTACCACCGAAGAACAACAGGAAGCCGGATGCGGAGACCACAAAAAAGAGGCCTTCAATCCGGGTGCCACGGCGTTTCATCACATCTCCGACCAGAACATTTACAACATTGGGCCTTGGAGCATTCCGCTGCCGTGCATCTTATACAATGCAGCACAAGGATGGTCGTTGTTTTCCTCCGGCAAGTTTCACATCGGCGAGCACGGCAATGGCCACACCGCTATTGACCATTACATTTTGGTGGAAGGGGTGGTAAGGCGCGTGACCGATGCCAGCTTCCCGATGGGCGAGGTGGAAATTGGTCATCACCCCGTTTTCGAAAAGGTAAAGCAAGACGATGGAAAGTTGAAAGAAACAGCCTTTGTTTGTTACAATGACCAACTTTACCCAAGCGACGCCAAGAGTACTGCCGACGGCGGTTTATTCGGGGGAGGCGTGACCTCATTCTATGATTTTTCCCTGACGAAAAATGTGGTGACGATGATGCTCATGTTTGCCTTCCTGACGTGGATGTTCATCACGGTGGCAAAAGCATACAAAACCAGAGATGGCATGGCGCCAAAAGGGATGCAGTCTTTCATCGAACCCATATTCCTTTTCATTCAGGACGAGGTGGCAAAGCCGTTCCTTGGCAATAAATGGGAGAAATACCTGCCATTCCTGATGGCCCAGTTTTTCTTCATTTTGGGCCTGAACCTCTTCGGCCAGATTCCATTTTTAGGTGGCAGCAACGTAACGGGAAACATCGCCGTCACGATGGTTTTAGCCGTCATCACATTTTTCGTGGTCAACCTCAGCAGCAATAAAAATTACTGGGAGCACATCCTGTGGATGCCCGGCGTACCGGCATGGGTAAAGACAATTCTGACGCCAGTAGAAGTGCTCGGTTTGTTCATCAAGCCGGTGACCCTCACCCTCCGTCTTTTTGCCAATATCACGGCGGGCCACATGGTCATCGTCATCTTTGTGGGTTTGATTTTCCTTTTCGGCAAGTCGGGTGAAAGTGTAGGAGCGAGCTACGGCACAGCCGCCGGCTCTACCCTGTTGACTATGTTCATGATGGCCATTGAGTTGTTGGTGGCATTCATCCAGGCATTTGTGTTTGCTATTCTCACAGCCTCGTACATCGGAGCTGCGACGGAGGAGGCGCACCATTGACAGTAGGAAGTTGATAAGTTGTACTCAATTTTTTTTTAACCATAAATTCATAGAAAATTATGTTTGGTTCAATTACCGCTATTGGTATGGGTCTCGCTGTTATCGGCGCAGGCATCGGCATCGGCCAGATTGGTGGCAAAGCCATGGAAGCAATTGCACGTCAGCCAGAAGCAGTTGGCGACATTCGTGCAAACATGATTCTGATGGCGGCCCTCGTGGAAGGTGCTGCCCTGATTGCTATCGTCGTGGCATTCCTGAGCAACAGCGCCCAGTAATCCATACCCGAAGAAAAGACAGGCTACGGAGACGATTGGTTTCCGGGCCTGCCAATTCAATTTGCCATTAACAATTAGGGGTGTTACGAGAAAAATTCCAAACGGTTTTTTTGACGCTGAAAGACGCTGGTTCTTTATGATTTCACGCTGTTCCTGATTTTTTATTTCATAAAAAATCATAAGAATCAGCGTCCTTCAGCGTCGAAA
>SCUG01000369.1 GCA_004297645.1 Saprospiraceae bacterium
ACAAACCCCAGAAGTCGTCGTAGCCATTCTTGACAGTGCCAAACCGGTGCTGAATGTCGAATTCAAAACTGCCCTTGATAGGCACCATCACCGTCTGGTTGTCAATCAGCCAATTGCCATCGAAAGTATTCTTTACGGGACGTACCGTGGTAGTAGTTGCTTCTTCATCCTGGGCCAATAGGGTATTACCCATGGCCAATATCAGGGAGAGCGCCAGCAGCGAGCGTATGAGAATTGAAATGGTATTTTTCATCGTTAGAGATTTTTAGTAGTCAATTAATTATTAAGCGCTCCTTGCGTAATCCAGGCCAGCACTTTTGCCGCAATGGTGGCATCGGTACCGGAAACAGGCATGGGCAAGGTGCCTTTGCCTATGAGCCATTGGTAAAGTTCGCTGCTCGCAGGACTTGCAGTATTGATGAGGTCCGGGTTGCTTTTTAATGAATTGTAAGCATTGGCGGCACGCAGGTCCATAGGGTGGTCGGATCCGTTGTGGCAGCCAGAAAGGGCGCAACTTTGTGTGAAAATCGGAATAAGGTCTTGTGAGAAAGACACTTCCTGCTGAGATGGATCAACAATTACAGGCTCAGGCAGTATTTCGTCGTAATAGCAACCAGCCATGAAAACCAGCATAAATGCTGCGAGGCCGGCACTAAAGATGATTTTATAATTCCCCATGATTATTATGATTTTGAGATGAAGCGAAAGATGTTTGAATTAAACAAAAGGCACGGTGGCGGTGACCGCCATCGTGCCTAACCTGTGAAGTTCTATTTTTCAAATTTGAGCAACAGGTTTGGTTTGATGGCGTGGGCAATAGCTGCCCCGTTGAAAATGCCAACACCAAAGTACTTGTCTTCGAGGGTGGAAAAATCCACGTCCTGAGCTTCCGTGTCGCCGGTATTCAGCTTGCGCTGAAACTCGAGCACCCAACCAGAGCCAGTGTATTCTGCTGCGCAGGTAATATCGCCCCGGCTACCAACCCAGGGTGCGAGGTAAACGCTGGGGATGCCGCTGGCGCCAGTCGTCGCGCCGTTCCTCTGGAAGGTCAAATCCGCATTCGGGTCCACTGTGCCGCCATCGTAGGTCAACACGCCATCAGCATCTACGGCGGTGATGAGTTTGGCTGTGCCGTTGTCAATTTCCTCTTTGGTAATCCAATAGTAATAGGATTTTGCAGGAATAAAGTATTTGGGCACTTTCACAGAAGTGGCGGTGCCGGTAATGGTGAGCGTTTGCACGTTGTCAGAGTAACCGCCGCTTACTTTAGAGTCATTCAGCCTGCCGTTCGGTGTGGTATTGTCCATGTACTGGTCGTCGAATTGGCCATAGACCAAGCCATTCCGTACGCTCTTCCAGTGCCACATATCAACCCTTTCACTGGCGCTACTGGTGTAGTGCCTTGCAAGACCATCCGTAGCAGAAAGGCCCGTGTGGCAGGTAGCGTAGCAGGTGGTTTGGTCCCAACCGGCTACGGTATTGTTGACGTTCCAGTTCATGGCAAATTTGTCCTCGTAAAAAGCAGGGCGGGTCATCTGGCCAGCAGCGTCAAATTTCGGTTTATTGCTTTCTTGTTGCCATAGCTTGGCTACCGGGTCGAAGTACCAGGGATCCCTGTTCTGCGACATTTCGTTGTCGTTCCACTCTGCCAGGAAATAAATGTTCTGGTCGTCGTACATTGACCGCATGGTCAGGTGGTAGGAGTTACCGACATAGCCTTTGAAAACATCTTGTCCCGGATCGGGAACGGTAGCAGTAGTTTCGAGTTTGGTAGCGTCGTCCCAGGCGGCATCAATGGTGCCATCAATCGAAGGCGCTGCTGTTACCTTTTTCGAAAGAAGTTCTTTGTCGTTAACTGTTGGCTTTGGAATGTATTCATCTACAATCTGGTCGTCGTGCGTACAAGCTCCAAAATAGAGGCTTGACCCAACGATGGACAAGACTGTGAGCGTAAGCCAGAAATTGCGATGTTGCGTTGTCATGTCAGAATTTTTTTTTGTTAAAAATAATGTGAATTGGATATTTTACCACTGAAAACCTGGCTGGCCCTCTTTGGTCAATCAAACTTTTCACTGGCCTCTTTCTTCAAGTAACAGATGTACCAAACATCTTTAGTTTATGGGGCAAAATTATAAGCTGACATTTCGATGACATTTGACTATTGTCAGTCTTGAATCTGATAATTGTCAGTAGCTATAAAGCAGCACTGCTGGGGCCAGAGGCATTGGTTATCATTTTGATTTTCCGGCTATTGTGCGGCCAAAGTATCGAAAAGCTAAGGCTCAGGCGCGCTTTTTAGTAACGTGCGCAAAATAAGATGTGTGTTTTTTTTTTTGAGGCTGTATCATAAGTCATCGCTAAAAAATTGTGACCAAATTCTTCAACACAGAGGCACAGAAACACAGAGTTGAGTTTGGTTCTCTGTGCCTCCGTATCTCTGTGTTGAAATAAAAATTGTAAGCTAATTCCAGAGTTGACTTTTGATACAGCCTCAAAAAGAACATCTTATTTCGAACACGTTACTTACGCAAATTTTTTCTGGAACATTTAAGCACCAAAAACTGCGCTCAAGAGGCTTTTATCCCGGCTATTTGCACGCTAAAAACAACTTCCCGGCAACCCTGTTTCCGCTTTCCCCGTACCTTTACGCACTTTAAAAAAATAAGCCTTTTATGAAAAAAGCCCTGTTTGCCCTTTCCTGTCTGTTCATCGCTTCCCATGTTTTTGGACAAGACGCCAGCGCTTTGCTCACCGGCACCGTCACCGACGCGCTTTCCGGTGAACCGGTGGACTTGGCCACGGTATATATTAAAGGTACGGCGACAGCCACCGAAACGGAAGCAAACGGGAGCTGGCAATTGGAGGTGCCCGCCCAGAAGCGGTTCGTGCTGGTGTTTACCCGTATCGGCTACAAAGAAACACCGGTGGATGTGGAGCCATTGCCTGCCCGCAGCCGCCAGCAGATTGATGTGGCGATGCCTCCCAGCGATGCCAATGTGGAGGTAGTGGTGCGGGAGAGCCGGATACAGCAGGGCGGCATGATCCGGGAAGAAATGACCGAAATGAAGTTGCTCCCCTCGACGACCGGCAACTTAGAAAGCGTGTTGCCCCACATTGCCCTCGGCACCAGCAGTGGCTCTGGCGGTGAGCTGACTTCTCAATACAATGTGCGCGGCGGCAACTACGACGAGAACCTCGTCTATGTCAACGATTTTGAGATTTACCGGCCACAACTCATCAGGGCTGGCCAGCAGGAGGGACTGACCTTCCCTAATATGGACCTCATTCAAAACCTGACGTTTTCGTCAGGTGGTTTCGAAGCCCGGTATGGCGACAAACAGTCCAGCGTCCTGGACATTCGCTACAAGCGTCCCGAAAGATTTGCAGCGAGCGGCAGTGCCAGCCTCCTCGGTGGTTCTGCCCATCTCGAAGGGGCCTTTCAGCCAGGTGCTGCCCGCTACAAAAAGCTGCGGTATTTGGTCGGTGCCCGGTACAAAACCACAAAGTATCTCCTCGGCTCATTAGACGTGACCGGCGAGTATGCCCCCAATTTCACCGACATTCAGGGGTACGTGACTTACGACATCAACCGCGATTGGCAGGTGGGCCTGCTCGGCAATTTCAACCGCAGCGTGTTTCAGTTCAAGCCCGATGAACGGCGCACAGCTTTCGGCCTCGTCAACTTTGCTCTGGAGCTTTTCAGCGTATTCGAAGGACAGGAGGTGGACGATTTTACCACTGCCATGGGCGGAGCCTCTCTGACCTACCTCCCCGACCGTGAAAAGAATCCCCTGTTCGTGAAATTCCTTGCCTCGACCTATCGCAGCGATGAAAACGAGCGGTTCGATATCATTGGGCGGTACAGCCTCCGGCAAATAGAATCCGACCTCGGCAGCGACAACTTTGGCGATGTAGTGGCGGAACTCGGCGCCGGCACCCAACACCAGTACGTCCGGAATTTTTTAAATGCCCAGGTTACCAATGTGGAAGTCAAAGGGGGAATTGAGTTTCAGAAGGCAGAGACGAAAGACGATGGACAAAAGACAATCAACCGCAATCTGGTGAGCCGGTCTCACTTTCTCCAGTGGAGCGTGAAATACCAGCGGGAAGATATTGACGACCGCATCAACGAATGGGAGCGCCTCGACAGTGCCGGGTACTCGCTGCATTACGACACTACGCAGCTCTTGCTTTATAATGTGCTGAAAACCTCGAACAACCTCGGCTCCAACCGGCTGAGTGCCTACCTGCAAGACACCTACACCTGGCGCAGCGACAGCGTGCGGGAGCTAAAATTGATGGTGGGTGTGCGGGGCAGCTATTGGGACCTCAACGGCGAATCGTTTATCACGCCCCGCGCCCAACTGCTGTTTAAGCCCCTCACCGGAAAGCGCGATATTTCGTGGCGTTTGGCCACGGGCTTGTATTATCAACCCCCGTTTTACCGCGAGTTGCGCAACCTCACCGGGGAGGTCAACAGGTCGGTGCAGTCGCAAAAATCACTGCATGTGGTAGGTGGTTTCACCCATGACTTTTTCATAGGAAGTTTAAGCCCCACCAAATTCCGCCTCATCGTGGAGGCTTATTACAAAAAGCTTTGGGACGTGGTGTCGTACGAAATAGACAATGTGCGCATCCGGTATTATGGCCAAAACGACGCCACCGGATATATCACCGGCCTCGACATGCGACTCAACGGCGAGTTTGTGCCGGGCGTGGAGTCGTGGTTCAACCTCTCCCTGCTCCGCGCCCGCGAAAAATTGGACGGTATTCAGCACCTGAAAAGGGAAGTGGGGCAGACGGAAGGCGTGCCCGTGAGCGACGTGCCGCGGCCAACCGACCAGTTTCTCACCCTCTCGGTCTTTTTTCAAGATTACCTGCCGGGGAATGAAAATTTCAAGATGAACCTCAGCGTCTTTGTGGGCACCGGCCTGCCCTTCGGCCTTAAAGACGACAACCGCATCTACCGCAACACGTATCGTTTTAAACCCTATCACCGTGCAGACATTGGGTTTTCGCTGAAAATCTGGGACGAAGCGTGGAAGGTGGAGAAGCCACGGCACCCGCTGCGTTTTACCAAAAGTTCGTGGTTGAGTCTCGAAATTTTTAACCTCATGCAGGTGAACAACGAGGCCTCCCGCACCTGGATAAAAACGATTTTTAACCAGCAGTTTGCCATCCCCAACCACCTGACTTCCCGGCGGGTTAACCTGAAGTGGCGCGTGGAGTTTTAGATATTGAGGTATCGCCTCAACGGCAGTTAAATAGTTGAAAAATGAATGAACAGCAGCAGGAACAACCACCAAAACGGAAAGGCCTGACCAAGATGGAGTTGGTTTTACTGGCCATTGCCTTTCTGGCCGTTCTGTATTTTTTACAAAAATCGGGGTGCAGCGTGACCACTACGAAGGAGAACATCGAGTGGATTGACAAATGAGGCCCCAGGCGCTTTTCTTGCCAATTGAGCTCGACTTTAGCCATTTGAGCAACCCCGGTTATCAACAAACAAAAGTGCCGGGTTAGCGAGGGTTTTAGTTTTTGGATGTCGGTAGAAAATACCGACATTCAAAAACTGGCAGTCAAC
>SCUG01000370.1 GCA_004297645.1 Saprospiraceae bacterium
CTCAAAATTCCGGGCGTTGGGAACCAGTTGGCTGTAAACATATTGAGCAAAACAGCCCTCGAAGAGGCAGAAAAAGAGATGCTATTTTTGGAGCAAAACGAAATCACACCGTTTTTTTACCTTGATAAAAACTACCCCCAGCGGTTGCGGCAACTTTATGACGCACCCATTCTGCTATATTACAGAGGTACGGCCACACTCAACCCAAGACGTGCAGTGGCCATCGTTGGCACCCGTACCCCTTCGCAGCGCGGCGCCGGAATATGCGAAGACCTCGTCGAAGGTCTTGCTTCGTTTAACCCCCTCATCATTAGCGGCCTGGCATACGGAATAGATGTGACGGCCCACAAAGCGTGTCTGAGAAAAGGGCTGGAAACGGTGGCCGTTCTTGGGCATGGGCTGTCGCAGATATACCCGGCTCAGCATCGGAAAGTGGCACTGGAGATGATACAACATGGCGGGCTATTGACGGAGTTTACTCACGAAGCCGGGCCTGACCGGGAACATTTCCCCATGCGCAACCGCATTGTTGCGGGGCTGTGCGATGCCCTGATTGTGGTGGAATCAGCAGCTAAGGGCGGCTCCCTCATTACAGTACAGCAGGCCAATAGCTACAACCGGGAGGTATTTGCCGTGCCTGGCCGTACGACGGACAAGTTCTCTCAAGGATGCAATTTTTTGATAAAAAATAACCTCGGAAGGTTGGTGGAATCGGCTCAGGATGTGGCCAGGGCGATGCGATGGAGGGAGACAGATGGAGTTGAAAGGAAGTCGTTTCAAGCCGAACTTTTCCCCAACCTGACCGACCAGGAAAAACAGCTTTTGGACCTGATTCAAAAAGAGGAGGAAATCGGCATTGACCAAATTGGGTACCAGTTGAATATCGCCAACAGCGAATTGGCAGCTACGCTGCTAAACCTCGAATTCAAAGGGCTTGTTCGCTCGCTGCCAGGTAAGCGCTACGTGTTGAGTTGAAGGATGGAGAAGAATGGTTAACTTTGCCGGGTCAAAAAACACCATGAACCAAAGCCATATCAATCCGGCTAATGGCCGTTCTTAAACATGAAAAAACTTCTGTTATTCACCCTGTTGTTGTCTTTCGCCGCATGCGCCCCGCGGCAAGTTTACAGTCCCACCAAGCCCGGTCATGAGTCTTCCGATGACACTACTTTTTTCCAGCCACCAAAAAACGTCGTTTTGATGATAGGCGACGGCATGGGGCTGACCCAGATAACGGCCGGGATGTACATGAACGGAAACCGGCTCAACTTAGAAGAATTTACCCATGTAGGTTTACAAAAGCCACACTCCGCCAGAGAACTTATCACCGATTCGGCAGCGGCAGCCACGGCCATTGCCTCCGGCCGGAAAACGTACAACGGCGCCATCAGCGTGGATGAGAAAGGCGAGCCTGTGACCACTATTATGGAGCTGGCTAAAGCTGCTGGCATGCGCACGGGGCTGGTGGTCACTTCTACCATCACCCACGCTACTCCGGCCGGGTTTTATGCCCATCAGCCCGACCGCAATATGGAAGAGGCAATCGCGATTGACCTCGTCGCCGCAGGCGTGGATTTTTTCGTGGGGGGGGGCAAAAAGTATTTCGATGGGCGTACCGATGGCCGCAATCTCATTGATGAGCTTTGGAAGAAAGGCTACTTCGTGTCGGATTTTTCCCAGAGCAAATTCGAGGAGGTAAAAATAGATCCCAGCCGGAAATTCGCTTTTTTCTCCGCTGCGGAAAAGCCTTCAAAAGCCGCTGGCGGGAGAGACTATCTGCCCCGTGCCGCCGGCGCTGCCGTTGAAACATTGGCCACCGGAGCAGCGCATGGCTTCTTTCTAATGGTTGAAGGCTCGCAAATAGACTGGGGCGGGCACGATAACGATTCCGATTATATCGTGAGCGAAATGATAGACTTCGACAAAGCGATAGGCGCTGTTCTCGATTTTGCCAAAAAAGATGGGCAGACGCTGGTCATCGTCACTGCCGACCACGAAACTGGCGGCTATGCCATCAATCCCGGCTCAACATGGGACACCATAAGAGCGGGCTTCACCACCAAAGAACACACGGCCTCTCTCGTTCCAGTCTTTGCCTGGGGCCCCGGCGCCAAGCTCTTTGCCGGCATGTACGAAAACACCGCGATTTTTGGCAAAATAAGCCGGGCTTTGAACCTTGGGAAAATGCAATCCGGAGTTTCGAAATAGAACAAAAAAAGTGCTAACGACGATAGACCGTATCGTTAGCACTTTTCTTACCAAGCAGGGGGGGGGGCGAGGCAAACTTTACTTAACTTCAGCCGATTTGTTTTCCTCGATTTTCTTGTGCTCGGATTCTTTCATCCCTTCTTTTATTTCCTCTTCGATAGAGTTGCGGGCATTGTTGAATTCGCGGATGCCCTTGCCGAGGCCACGCATCAGTTCGGGAATTTTTTTACCCCCAAAAAGCAGCAGCACAACAAAAACGATGACTATCAACTCGCCACCTCCTGGCAGACTGAACAGAAAAATCATATTCATCATAGCATTGCATTTTTAGAATTGTTAAGCTTTCGTTCAGCAAGCGGGTATTCCATCGAAAACTCGCAGTTCACTGAGATAAAAGTGAAACAAAATTATAGCATTTGCCATCGGAAAACAAAATGCCGGGTCATGTGATTGTCAATTCTTTTTGACTGCTAATAGTTTGGCTGCCCCCCCCCCCACCATTCATCGCTCAAAACGATTCTGTTCCATTTTTT
>SCUG01000371.1 GCA_004297645.1 Saprospiraceae bacterium
AGGACTCGAACCTTCAACCTTCCCGGCCTGCGGCCGGGATGCTCTGTCCGGTTAAGATACGGAGCCGGGATTCAATTATTTCAAAAAAAGTGACTCCGGAAGGACTCGAACCTTCAACCTCCTGATCCGTAGTCAAGTGCTCTATCCAATTAAGCTACGGAGCCAATAATGCCATTTCAAATTCATCCAAAAACTGCATTTTCGAAGGCGGGTGCAAAAATAGTCCTTTCGGGTAGAACGACAAATAATTGCAGTAAAATAGTTCCAAACTGTGGAGGGCATTGTGCCTATAACTTTACGAACTTGTGGGTAATGTTTTTCTCATTGCCGGAAAGGCTCAGATAGTAGGTGCCGGAGGGCCAGGTGCTCACATCTATTTCCAATATTTGGCCCTTAAATGGGGTTGTAGCGTTGGAGGCTGGAGGCCGCACCTCTTGTCCCAGGGTATTGAAAATGCGCAGCGAGAAGGTGTTGAAATCATCGGTACCATAATCTATGAGCAGCGTTTCTGAGACTGGGTTAGGGTACAACCGGATGATGTTTTTCCCGGAAAAATATATCTCGTTGAAATTGCCAGCGGAACGCTCATCCGGGCGGGCAATGCAATAGGAATGCAGGTATTCCATGGCGTTAAAGACATTCAGGCGGCCACCGGTTACTGTCTTGCCTTGCAAATCAGAGATGGGGTCGGTGCCCTCGAAAATGGCATCCCGGACGAGCCGGGCAGCCTCTGCCGGTTGTGACTTGGCGAGAGTAATCACATCGGTGCAGGGCAGGCTGTACAACAGTGCAATGGAGCCAGCCACATGCGGGCACGCCGACGAGGTACCGCCAAAATCACCTTTGTACTGGTTTTGAGTATGGGTAGTCGTGGTATTTTTACCGGGTGCCCCCAAGTCAATGGATTCCAGACCGTAAGCTGCGTTCGACACCTTTTTGTCGTCTATGTCGGTATTCGTCACAGCAACGAGAAACTCACTTGTGCAGCTCGTGGGGATGTCGCCCACTTCGTCCACATCCCAGTCTTCGTTGGCAGTGGCGGCTACGCTGAGCACCCCCACTTCGCCGAGCGGGTCGTACATGGCACTCCATTGGGGTTGGGCCTGGCAGGGAACTTTGTCCATGCCGAATGAGCCGTTCGTCACCACTACGAAGGCGCCTTCTGCCCCGTTCGTTTTGTTGTAACGGTCCCTCATATCATACACGTACTGGAACGCTTCAACGACTTCACTTACCAAATCGACGCCGAGGTACATCAACTTGACGTGCCAGTTGACGCCTGCCGGGCCTGTCGAATTATTGCCTTCGGCGCCCAAAATGCCAGACACCCATGTGCCGTGGTTCTCCACGGTGTACACCGGTGAGCCGAAGCGGAAGTTCCAGCCGTGTGCGTCGTCCACATACCCATTGCCGTCGTTGTCGATGTTATCCCAGGGAATCTCGCCGGGGTTGTTCCACATATTGTTCACGAGATCGGGGTGGAAGATGTCGAACCCTTTGTCCAAAACGGCGATGACGATGGTGTCGTTTTGCACAGTAGTGCCGCCGGTGGAAATGCTCCACACCTTGGGCAATTCGATGCGTTCCATGTCCCATTGCCCGAAGAAAAGAGGGTCATTGGGGATGCTGTCGCGCCATTGAACACGCTCATTCCACGAGGCGCTGATGACCTCTGGCTGGCTTGTCAGAAAACCGGGCATGGAGATAACGGCGGGGTCGTAGTCGTAGGTAAGCAAGTAATATCCGAAACGCGGCGCCACTTCTTTTTTTAGTTTTAACCCTGTGAATTCGGGAATTTGATTTTCCATTTTTTGGACGAATTCCCGGACATCTACCCCCGTCTGAAATCGGACCAAAATGTCTTTCGTCGGAATAATGTCGCAACTAAGCTGAGCCAAGAGCGCGTTACAGCAGCTTAGGATGGAAATTAAAAGTACAGCGAGTTTTTTCATAATGGTGTTTTATTGGTTTCAAGAAATTCCATGCGCAAGTTAACGGAAATATCAGAGGCCTTCAATAGGTGGAATAGATTAAGAATCTAAAAACTGCGAGCATGCTGCCCAAAGTACGAATCCTAAGATTTTAATTTCAATTCCTGCCTTCTTCAATCTGCCGTTTCCCTTCTTCAATTCACCTTCAATGCTTCTTCCCTCCGGCATACATTTTCTCCCCCGCTTCGACGGCGATGTCCAGCTTATTTTCCGCAGGTGGAATGGGGCAAGAGTAGCCGTCGGAGTAGCAGCACCAGGGGTTGTAGCAGCGGTTGAAATCGAGATAAATTTGCTCCACCTCCACATCCTGAACGGTCAGGTCAATGTAGCGGCCGCCGCCATAGGTGGCTTCGCCATTGGTCAGGTCGTTGAAGGGCAGAAAGAGGTGCTGCGCAAAACCCGGCATGGTGCGCAAGTGCAGGCTTTGATAGACGGCGAGGGTGTGTGTACGGCCTTCCCATTCAAAGCTCAATTCCCCGTATTTTACATAAGGCTTCGTGACGCCGCTGTATGTCGGTAAATCGAAAGGCACGGCGTCCTGTGTGCGGGAAAAGGTGCAGCGCACCCGGTATCTATCGTCCGGTTCGAAGAACCGCAATTTTGCGAGATCCTCCCCGGTTTTGAGCGGGGCACGTTCGTCCAGTAGGAAATCGTGTTTGTAGGCCTCCCTGAATTCAGCGATTTCTTCTGAATAAGGCGGAGATGATTGTGCATGAAGCCCCAAACTGTTCCATGCGAGGAGCATAATGATAAATGCGCGCATCAGGCTGTTTTTGGTGAAAAAAAATATGACGGACAAAACTACCGCCCTCATTTGGCAAATAAAAATGCCGCCTGGCGGCACCATCTTTTGCAAAAAAAAATAACTACCTGATAACGACGAGTTTTTGGCTTTGCAAGAGGCACCTTGAATTACTTTGACTGCACAATCAACTGACTGGCCCGGATTCCAATCCTTACCCAATAAACTCCCGATGGCAGTTCCGGGAGTTTGATGTTCATTTGGTTGTGAAGAACTGTATTCGTTTGGAAAACTATTTGCCCAAGAGAGTTGAAAATCTCCATCCTTCCGGTTTCTGCAACCACCTGATTGGGAAAGATTATGTTGATTGCATTCATGGCAGGATTGGGATAAATTAGAATGGCTGTGTTCAATTCCCTCACGCTATTTTTGACACATCGAATCCCCTGATTCGCCAATCCCGGCCTGTAAATTTCAATCGTTGCCAACATCCTTTCCATCTGACCTTGCGTAAACATCACCATGCAGCCGTCGTCCACATAGTCCATGAAATTCATAAACATATCGGCACTGCCACAGGTGATTTGCGGATGAGCAGGGCAGCCATTATAATTTCTTTGCTGCACCGGGGTGTCTTCCACGCCGTCATCCGTTTCGCATCTCTCATCACTGCCCCACACATGCTGTAAGCCGAGATAATGCCCCACTTCATGCACTGCCACACGGCCCAGATTATATCTGTTTGAATTGTTCTTGCCAAAGTATTTCGGATGCACAACGACCCCTTGCTTTTCGGCTGCTACCTGCTCCGGGAATGTCCCAAACCCCGTCACATGCTCCCTGGTATTGGCGGCCCAGATATTCAGAAACCGCTCCGAATCCCACGCATCGCTGCCACCCTGGGCCGAATAATACAAAGCCTCTTTTGCTCCGATGGCCTCAACATTCGTTTGCACACGCACAATTCCTGGAGTCGGCAATTCATGCAGGTCTTCGGCAGTTAGGCAAAAGCGGATGCCCTTTCGGGCAATAAACAGCCGGAATTCATCTGGCACCTCCGCCAAATCTTCGTTTTCTTCGTTGAAATCACGGTTCAGGATTTCTAATTGGGAGAGAATGGCTTCATCGCTAACATTCTCTTCCGGGCCATGCCAGACCACGTGGACAACCACCGGAATGACGATGTCTGCCCGGGCTGTGATTGTCTCATTGGCAGCTTCCTCAAGGATTTGATTTATTGCTGCAATTCGGGTATGCACATCAGATGCCGGCCCCGGCATCAGTGGAAAGCCGCAGGCAGGGATTTGCGCACGAATGGGTTGGGATAAGCAGAACATGCAAAAGCACCATGCCAAAAGACGGGTAAAAATGTATCGCTGTATCATGCCCTAATTCGCTTTTTTATCCTCACCTTAAAATGACCACATCCCCCTTTCCGATGCGCCGTTCCGCCGTGCCGTTGCGAATTACATCGTATTCCATGAGCCACACATAAACTCCCTCCGGCAGGGGCTTGCCATGGGCTGTACCGTCCCAGCGCACTTCTTCCCCTTCGGTGGAGGAATACACCTGACCGCCCCAGCGGTCGAACACCCCGAACCTTCTTATCTGGTAATCGAAATCACAACCCCAAAAGACCTTCAACTCGTCGTTGATGCCATCGCCATCCGGCGAAATGGCGTTGGGCACGTACACATTGCAGGCACAATCCATTGCCTCCACATCGGTGGAAAAGACGAACTCCCCGCACTCGTTGGTGACGGTGACGGTATAGCTGCCGGAGGTGGCAACGGTGATTTCACCACCCTGTGAGCCATCTGACCAGAGATAGCTGCCTGGCAGGGGCGGCGCAAGCC
>SCUG01000372.1 GCA_004297645.1 Saprospiraceae bacterium
GGGCGCTTTGGAGTATTAGGCCCGGTCAGCCAATACCCTACCGAATGAACGAAATCCCCTTTTCATTTTTCCGCAGGAACTGGCCGAGGTCTCTCTGGTTGGAGGCAGGCTCCAACTGAAGCGTGTGGTCGTCCACGTAGGCAATGCGCACGACTTTAGTCTCCACGCATTTATCTGGGGTTCCCGGCTTTTCGACGTGGAAAAGGATGAACTGGCCATCTTTGGAAATTTCCCAAACGCCGCGTTCAGGCATTTCTTTTTGCCCCAAGCAAAGGAGCCGGGTATAAGATCCACCGGCATTCATTTGGTAGTGCAAAGACACTTGTGGCGCACCTGGTCCGGTCAGGGAGATGCTCGTCCAGTCGCCCACCAGACTGGCTTTCACTAAGTTGACCGTCACGGGGTTGGTCAGCGGCTGGTAATGCAGGACAGACTCATCAGTGCTGATGATGTTGGTCAGAATGATGCCTTCGCAATTTTGCACCACTTTAAAAAGTTGCTCATGCGCCATGTCGTGGTTTGTCAATACCAGCAAGGCCCGGCCTTCGTACTCCCGGACGCTCCAAAGGGCGTTGCTGTAATTGGTGTTGCCATTGGCGTCCGACTGAAGGATGTCAGCGATGCCATATTCGTTGAACTGGAACATTTTTTTGGCGCCCGATTCTTCGTTGATGGTCCACATGCCGTGGATGAGGTCTTCGGCCACCAATTGGGTGGGACTGAGGCTCCTGTTGGTGGCATAGACCCGGCAATCGAGCGTTTCGGGTTCAGTCGTGATGAAATTGCCAGATGCGAAAGCCGCAGATGCGGCAAAGACCAAAGTAATTATTACAAGCGATTTCATAATTGGGTAATTTAAAAATTCCTTCAAAGAAGGTGTTGTTTGGCTTTGGTGGCAGAGACCCGGCAGGGCTGCTGTTATTCAATCCGAATATTTTAAGCAAAAGCCGGTAAAGTCTCCGCCGCCCATTGCTTTCAAAGAATATCGGGTGATTTCTTTCAGGGCTAATGACAAATCCACCTCACCGGAGGTTGCGTTCATTGCTCCCGGTATGGAAGTGCATGGCCATATTGCCGGCCAAAGCCAGCTATTATGGGGTAAAAGAGCGGGGGATAGAAAAGCTGAAAACCTTCAATCATTGGCTTTGAATCTGCAACTTTGTGGCATGCTGATAAAAACCAGGGGCATTGTTCTTAAAACGAAAAAATACTCGGAAACGAGTGTCATCGTGGACGTATTTACGGAGGCCAAGGGTCTGCGTTCGTACATCATCGGCGGGGTACGCCAACCGAAGGCACGGGTGAGTGCGGGGCTGCTTCAGGTGATGTCATTGGTGGACATTGTCGCCTATCACAGGGAGGACAAGGAGCTGACACGATTGAAAGAAGTGAAGGCTTTTTATGCTTACCGCTCCATTCCGTTCGATATTCGGAAAGGGGCTGTGGGGTTGTTTCTCATCGAGGTGGCACGCAGTACTATTCAGGGGCACGAGGAGCACCCTGCGCTGTTTGGTTTTTTGGCAGACAACCTTGTTTTCCTCGATGAAACGGCGGTATTCTCCAACCTGCACCTCTACTTCTTGCTGGCCCTATCGTGGCATCTTGGATTTTTTCCGGGGGGAGAGTTCTGCGGCGCTACACCTGTCTTCGATATGCAGGAAGGCCTGTTTATTGCCGGGCAGCCTGCCCACCCTTATTGGCTGCCTGAGCGGATGAGTCAGCTCTTGTGCCAGTTGCGCGATGTATCGAAAGAACAAAACGGCGAGGTGAAGATGAGCAGGGAGGAGCGCCGCCAATTGCTCCGGCACCTGCTCGATTATTACCGGCTCCACATTGGCGGTTTTCCCGAAATCCATTCGCATCAGGTGCTGGAAGAGGTGCTGGCCTGAGCGCCCATTTGAATGTACACCTTCACGCTATGCGGGTTTTACACCGCCGGTTTTCATACCTTAGCCGGACATATTTCCACATGAATGAGCGACCTGGCATTTCAATTCCAAAAAAGCTGGTCTATGAGAAAAATTATAACTGCCGCGCTGGTACTGTGTTTTGGGCAATACATTTTTGCCCAATGGCCCACCGATACCGTTTTTACCAAAGTAGATACAATGCCTTTCTTTTATGGTTGTGCCGTTGATGTGGGTGATGCTCAGGCTCGCCGGCTTTGCTCAGACCAGGCTCTCATGCAATTCATTTCAACGTACCTCAATTATCCCCACAAAGCCCGGCAGATGGGACTCGAGGGTACCGTTTACGTAAGTTTTGTTGTGGACGAGACTGGCTTTGTTACACAGACGAGGCTCGTGCGCGACATAGGTGGAGGTTGCGGGGAGGCAGCCCTCGAATTGCTTAGAGAGATGCCCCGATGGGAGCCTGGACTAATGAACGGCCAGAAGGTGAAAGTCCGGCTCAACCTGCCCATCCAGTTTTCTCTACGCGATAAAAATGCGGACACCGGTGGCAGTTACTCCCTCACCTGGGGTAGTTTGGTGAACGACACCGTGCGGCTTGAGGAACTCAAAAAGAACAGCAGCAAACCTGTGTTCGTGCGCGACCCATTCGGAAACAACCGCTACATTGATGAGCTGGCTTTTACCTTTGAAAAAAATAAGCGGATGCTCAATGCCGTAAGCAGGGGTGACATTTCCAGCGAGCTGATTAAAATCATCGAAAAATCGAAAAGGGGGGGCAAGTTCACCATCACTGCAAGTGTGCAAGACAACGGGCAGTTTATTTACGTCAGCAGGACTTTTAAAATCGTGAAATAACTTGGAATAAAGGCATCGCCATAAGGCGGTGTTGCACGCTATAAATAACTATCTTTTCAATCGCTAAGATAATTTTCATTCAATTATTACCTTTGTTCGCGCAACGAAGCTGTTTCTTTACTCTTTGATTTCCGTTATCCATTTGCAAAGAAGGCTTTACCACTTCATTTATTAAAATCTAATTCTAATGAGTATGAACTTAACACTAAGATTGTTTGCCATTTTCATGATCGCTACCCTGGCACTTTCTTCCTGTGTCTCCAAGAAAAAGTTCGACCAATTGATGGACGAAAAAGGCGCTCTTGCCAGTTCCTTGGCAGAAAGTCAGGGAAAGGTGAAACTGCTGGAAGAAAAAGTAGCTGCCCTTGAAACAGACATGGAAGCTGAGAAAACCAGGCTCAATGGCGAAATTGCCGGCATCAAAAAAGACTTAGATGCTGCCAAAGGCCAATTGGCCAGCGCAAAAAGTGACCTGCAAGCTAAAGAAAACGAAATCGCTACCATTAAGAAGACCATCAAAGATGCCTTCGCAGTAGGTAGCGATGTTAAAGTTAGCGAAGTCGAAGGTCAAATGTACGTCACGCTCGATGAAGCCGTACAATACCGCACCGGCTCTTCCAGCCTGAACAAACCGGCCCGCAAAGCTGTGGACCAACTCGCTACGCTGATGAAAAACAACCCGAACATGCACATCCTCGTCGAGGGGTACACGGATACTGACAAGTACCCCGCTGGTTCTGGCATGGACAACTGGCAACTCAGCGTAAATCGTGCGATGGCTGTTGTGAAGCGGCTGATTAAGAAAGGCGTTGACCCAGGTCAGCTTACCGTTGCTGGTGGTGGCGAGGGCAACCCCGTCGCTCCGAACGATAGCGCCGATGGTAAAGCTAAGAATCGCAGAACTGCGGCTCAGCCTTCACCCAAAGCGGCTCCGATTTATAAAATCGGCAACTGATTGAAGTTTTAGCTTCGCAAAAAAAAATCCGGTTGATGGCGCTGCCTCCGACCGGATTTTTTTTTTCATTTTCCAGCGCATGCAGGGCTACCCGAAATAAGTGCCGAGGGTTTTCAGGTCTATATTGCCACCCGAAAGTATGACGCCCACTTTCTTTCCACTAAACGCGTCTTTGCTGCGCAAAAGAGCCGCCAGCGATACGCCTCCCGACGGTTCCACTACGATTTTTACCCGCTCCAAAAGCAGCCGCATGGCCGCTACGATTTCCTCCTCCTCCACGCGGATTATTTCCTGAACGTAGTCCCGAATGAGCGGGAAAGTCTTTTCACCCAGAGAGGTGCGAAGCCCATCGGCTATTGTTTGCGGGTTGGTCTGTGGAATGATGTGCCCGGCTTGTTTTGATTGCCAGGCGTCATCGGCACCGAAAGGCTCCGCCCCAATGACGACAGTTCTCGGCGAAAAATAGTGGGCTGCTAATGCTGTGCCCCCCAGCAATCCGCCGCCACCGACGGGCGCAATGATGAAATCCAGCGACGGAGCCTGCTCCAGCAGTTCCAGGGCGGCAGTGCTTTGTCCCAAAATCACGTCATCGTCGTTGAATGGGTGCACGAAGGTGGCCCCGGTTTTTGCCACTACCGCGTGCAGCATTTCTTCGCGGGCTTGCAGCGTCGGTTCGCAATCTATCACCATACCACCATAGCCGAGGACGGCCTGCTTTTTCACCGCCGGGGCATTAGAGGGCATGACGATGAACGCCTTCGTTCCCATCAACCGTGCAGCGAGTGCCAGAGCCTGGGCAAAATTTCCCGAGGAGTGTGTGGCCACGCCTTTGCTGCGGGCAGCCTGCGGCAGACAGAGGATGGCATTGCAGGCCCCGCGCATCTTGAAGGCTCCCATTTTTTGGAAGTTCTCGCATTTGAAATACACTTCTGCTCCGGCCATATCATCTATGGTGCGGCAGGTGAGAACTGGCGTTTTATGAATATAAGGCTGAATGCGCTGGTGGGCGGCGAGTAAATCATTTTTTTCCATAGAGCGAGGGTTTCATGGTGCGGTGGTGCGGTGGTGTCACGGTGTCACGGTGTCAGTTGATACCGTCGTTCTTTTCCCTGCTTGTCATTTTAATACTTCGATGAGCTTGTTGAGGTTGGGGGAGAGGATGATTTCTGTGCGGCGGTTTTTGGCTTTGTTTTCCGGGGAGTTATTGGGCATGATGGGGTGGTGCATGCCGCGGCCGGCGGCGGTGAGCTGAGAGGGTGGCACGCCATTAATAGCCAACTGTTTCACTACCGATGTAGCCCGGCGGGTGCTCAGGTCCCAGTTGTAGTCCACGCTGCCGGCACCGTCGGTGTGACCTTCAACTATAATTTCGATATCAGGGTTGGCGCTGAGAGCTTTGGCGAGTTGGGTCAGGGCTTTCTTGCCGCCGGGGTCCACCTCATCGCTGCCGGATTTGAACAGCAGGTTTTGGCTGAGCGAAATGTAGATTTTCCCATCGCGTTCGGTGAGGCTTAGGTCGGCATCGGAGAAGCCGGTAAGGGCTTGCTGCAAGCTGAGGCGCAGTTTGGCCATTTGGGCTTCTTTTTCCGCCAGGAGTTTTTCGAGTTCGGCCACACGGTTTTCGCGGGAGGCTAAGTTGCTCTGTATGGATTGCATATCGTACGATTGCATGCCGAGGGTGTTTTCCAGCCCCAGAAGTTGCTTCTCCTGTTGCCGGACTTGTTCCTCGTTAGCGGCCAGCTTTTCCTGGAGGCTCATTTTGTCGGTGGAATAGTTAGAAAGCAATTGGGAATTTTCGCCTAAAACCGAGTCGTACCGAGCTGCCATTTCTTTGCTTTCGGTTTGTAACCTCGCCAGGTCTTTCTTCTGCTTTTCTATGCCATCCTGGACGAGCTTCAACTGATTTTCGGCCACGCGAAGCTGACTCTTCAGACCTTCGTTTTCTTGTTCTACTGCTTTCAGGTTTTGGTACTCTGACATGTAATGATCACGTGCTGTGGTCATGTCTTTGTATTTCTGGGTGGAGACACAGGCACTCCCCGTCAACAAGATGACGGCGCTTATCAGGATTAAAGGCTTGATTTTCATAGGAAATGGTTTTGATGATACGCCAGCAAATATAAGGGTTTTACCGATTCAGAGGAGACGGCTTACGGTGGAAACAAAAGAAACCCTGCCCTGGTGTTCTTCTCCCCGGGGCAGGGCATGGTCATCTGTGGCTGGATTCATTTTATGGCGCCGCCGCAGCTCGATCCCGCGCCGGCGGTACAGCCGTAACAATGCTGGTTGAGGAGAATGGAGCGGCTGTTGAGGGCGTCGAGGTCGAAGGAATCGAGGTGCCGGGTATGGGCCGGTTCCACTTTCACGTCGAGCATCTGGTTGAAGTCGCAATCGTACAGGAATCCGTCCCAACTCACCGAGATGGTGTTGCGGCACATCAGGCCCGGTACGGTAGCGGGGTTGAAAGCGCTGACCAATTCCTGCATGTAGTCTTCGTAGTTGCCCGATTGGAGGAGATAATCCAGAAACCTGCTGATGGGCAGGTTGGTGATACAGTACAATTGGTTGAAAACGATGCTGTACCGGTGTAGCAGTTGCTGTTTGAATTGCCCTTCGAGGGATACCTGGCTGCCGGGCAAAAATGCGCCGGTTGGGTTGTACACCAGGTCGAGTTCGAGGCCAGTACCTTCCTGCCCGTACCCCACGGCATTCAGCATTAGCAGAGCTTTAATGCTGTCGTCGAATACACCGTCGCCACGTTGGGCGTCGGTGCGGGATTTGGTGAAATAGGGGAGAGAAGAAACCACGTTTACCCGGTGCCGGGCGAAAAATTCGGGCAGGTCGTGGTATTTGGGGTTGGACACAATGATGGTGAGATTGCAGCGGTCGGTGATTTTTTTCCCTGTTTGGCTGAGCTGCTCCACAAACCAGCGGAAGTGCTGATTCATTTCCGGCGCGCCGCCGGTAATATCCACCGTCTGAATTGAGGGTGTTGCGCCGATGATTTCAAGGCATTTTTCCAAATGGGCTTTCGACATCACTTCATCTTTGCGGCTGGGGCCGGCATCTACGTGGCAATGGGCGCAGGTCTGGTTGCAAAGCTTCCCTATGTTTATCTGAAAAATCTCGATGCCGGTGGGTGTCAGCGGGTCGAATCCCAATGCGGTCACTTTTTCTTTGAATCTTGGAAATTTCGCCTCAATGACGTGATGGCCATTGAGTACCTCCAACTGGATGAAAGTGCTGGCCAACTCATTCCCCAGCGTGGCTAAAGATTTACTTTTTTGGTGTATCGACATGGTAGTATTTTCCTAAAAGTCATTGGCGTAATCCGGGCTGAACCTGGACTCATTTCCGCCCAATATTTACATGGATAATTTTTTCACGTGGTCCATCATCTGCACGCTATAGACGAGCGAAGTGCCAGCCCTGATGGCGGCGGCTACATGCACGGCTTCCATCATTTGCTCCTCATCGGCGCCGTGTTTCAGGCAGGCGCTCGAATAGGCGTCAATGCAATAGGGGCATTGAGTGGCGTGGGCAACGGCCAAGGCTATGAGTGCCTTTTCGCGGACGGTCAAAGCGCCTTCTTTCATAACCTCGCCATACCAGTCAAAAAATTTATTGCCCATTGTTTCCTGAAATTCCGTAATGGTACCGAATCGCTTGAGTTCGTCTTTGCTGAAATAATTTTCTTTAGTCATTTACTTAAATAAATTGCGGAAGGCAGCAGCGGCAAAATAATGCCATCTGCCAAACATCCTGGATGGTCAAAAAGTAAATGGCAAAGCAAAGGAAATTTTATCAGAGCCGCTAAACTGTTCCCGCCTTGACAAATACACGACTTATACTTCGCTCCAATAGGTTTCCCCGTGCCTTTGGTACAAGACAGGTTGTGCAAAGGGGGCTTGGGGGAGGAGCGCCCCCAAAAGCCCTCCCCCCACGACGAGCTCCCGATAATTATCGGGAAAGGCGGCACGGAGGGGCAAAGGTCAATTTACACAAAACCCAACGGTGTTGAGTATAGAAATAGATTATTGAATGCAGCCCGGAGGTTTGCTCGTCCCATTTCTAATCATCGCCGGTTGAAACCCGAACCCCAAAACCAATATGCCAGCCGTTTCTTGGTTATTGTGGGCAGTGCTTTTATTTTTGCCGTTCTTCTAACCTAAATTAAATTTTGAACTATGGCCATTTACATAACTGATGAGTGCATAAATTGCGGAGCCTGCGAGCCGGAATGCCCAAACAATGCCATCTATGAGGGCGGTGTTGAGTGGGCCATTGCCGATGGTACCTCTGTCACGGGTAGTTACACCCTTAATTCGGGAGAGGCTACCGATGCTTTTGACAAGCACACTCCGATTTCCGATGATTTTTATTACATCACGCCCGATAAATGCACCGAGTGCAAGGGGTTTCACGATGAACCGCAGTGTGCCGCCGTTTGCCCGGTGGACTGCTGCCTGCCCGACCCCAACCACATGGAGACGGAAGAAGTGCTTCTGGCACGTAAGGAAAGGCTGCACTTGTAAAGAACCGGGGTTTGTCCCCTTTCAGGAATAGTTTTATATAGCTTTGAATTTTGAAGCCCATCTACTTTGGCAGATGGGCTTTCATTAATTTTTGACGCCCCCGTTTCTTTTTGGTCAATTCTTTTTGAGGCCTTCCACTGTTTCATCCTATTTTACAGCCAGTCAATCATTTCAATCAATCGAGCATTTATGAAAAAAATGTACCGTGCCGCGGCAACGCTGGCTTTTTTCTTTCTATTCAAAACGCTGCCCGCTCAGATTTCCTTCACCGACCAGACGCTGCTGCTGCCCAATCCGGCGGGATTTCACAGCGGCGTTTCCGTGGGCATCGCCGACATGAACGGCGACGGCATGGACGATATCATCCGTTTTCAGCAGGGCAACCAACTTGGCATAGAATACCAGGCAGCGGCCGGCTTGCCTTTTGCCCATCACGACGTCATGGCTTTTAATCAAAATGTTTGGAGTGTGGCCATCGCCGATGCCAATAATGATGGCTTCTGTGACATTCTCACCGGCGGCAGCTACGACGGGGTCAAGGTGCTCACCGCCCAAAACAATGGCGCCAGCTATCAGCAGGCCATCCTGCCCGGAGCGGCCATCTTCATACAAGGCTCCAATTTTGCCGACATCAACAACGACGGCTTCATTGATGCCTTTGCCTGCCACGACGACGGCGAAAGCCGCATCTGGGGCAACGACGGTTCCGGCGCATTTTTTATGGCTGACGGCTGGATTGACATGGCCACCACCCCGCCTTCCGACAATTCCGGAAACTACGGCAGCGTCTGGACCGACTTTGACAACGACGGCGACCCCGACCTCTACATCGCCAAATGCCGCCAGGGAGTGGACAACCCCGATGACCCCCGCCGCATCAATGCGTTGTTTCAAAACGATGGGCAAAACAACTACACAGAAGTGGCCGGTGAGTACGGCCTGAAAATAAAATGGCAGTCGTGGACGGCCGATTTTCAGGACATAGACAACGATGGCGACCTGGACTGTTTCGTCACCAACCACGACTACAATCTTCAACTTTTGGAAAACGACGGCACCGGCCATTTCACCGATATTTCCGCCACAGCGGGACTCTCCGGTACTTCGGGCACCTTCCTCCAGGGCATCATGCGCGACCTCGACAACGACGGTTTTATGGACCTCATCACCGCCGAACCGGGCTTCATTTTTCACAATAATGGCGACAAAACTTTTACCCAAATGACCGGCTTGATAGGAGCAAATACCGGCAGCCTGGCAGCGGGCGACCTCAACCACGATGGCTTTGTGGACATCTACGCCACTTATCAGGCCGTGTTCAACAACCCCACCAACGTGCCCGACAAGCTTTGGATGAACAATGCTAATGGCAACCATTTTCTCGCCGTCAATCTGGAAGGCACTGTGAGCAACCGCAAAGGCGTAGGCGCTCGCATCGAGTTGCACGGAAGCTGGGGCATTCAAATACGTGAAGTGCGCGCCGGGGAGAGCTACGGCATCAGCAATTCGCTCACCCAGCACTTTGGGCTTGGAGCTGAAACGGCCATAGAGTACGTCGTGGTGCGCTGGCCCTCCGGCATCGTGGATGTGGTGCAAAACCCAGCGGCTGACCAGTTCATCACCATCGCCGAAAACAGCACCTGCCAGTTAGGTGGGGTCGAAATTTCAGCCGGTGGCCCTCCTGTGCTCTGCCCCGGTGACTCGCTCACGCTGACCGCCGGACCCGGCTTCACATATCTTTGGAACAACGGCCAAACCGGTGCCGCTGTCACGGTGACGGAGGCTGGTAATTACAGCGTGATAGCGATAGATAGCCTTGGCTGCGCCGCCGTGTCCAATATTTTGCAAGTTGCCCTCAGCCCCAATGAAACGCC